>DAOUCW010000258.1:0-2761 GCA_034431695.1 Anaerolineae bacterium
CGCTCCTGATGACCAGCGTGCAGCGGAACTTCCTGGCGCTCTCATGGATTCTCCCGGCTACACGTTGACGGCGGTGGCAGGCTGGTTACGCACGCTGGAAGGCGCTGCCCAGAGGCGTCGTCGCATCTGGCTGGTGGCGGAGGGGAGCCTGATCCGTGCCGTTGGCCCTGGTCCCTGGGGTGACCTCACCGATGTCCGCCCCCGCTACCGTAATCCGGAGGGCGATCTCCCTCATCCCGTCTGGCGGTATGGCTTTGCGCTGGGGGCTGCTCTGGCCCTGTCCTCACCCGGCAACCAGTGCAGGGAGGTGTGAAATGCCCGATTATATCATCTACAGAGCTACGGCTACTTTGCTCACCCCCCTCCATATCGGCAGCGGGCGGGACTTGCTCCTTTCTTACGATTACGCCGTCTATGGTGGGCGGACCTGGCGGTTGAACGAGGGGGTCATCCTGGAAGCCCAGAACGTGGACGATCCGAAGGTCCTGGAGCGGCTGATGGCCACTCCGCCCGCCCAGTTGCTCCGGCCCACCGATTTCCAGGAGGGAAGCCCCTTCTTCCGCTATGTCATCCGGGGCACACCTCGCTCCCAGGCGGAGGGGGCCCAGTTGCAGGAACAGTTGAAAGACCCAATGGACCGTCCTTACCTTCCCGGCACCAGCCTGAAGGGTGCGCTGCGCACTGCCCTGGCCTGGCACGCCTGGGGGGAACTGGGCCTCCGCCCGGAGCGCACTCGCCTCAACCCCAACCCCCGCTTCGCTGCCCGGGAGTATGAGCGGATCATCTTCGGCCCTGACCCCAACCACGATCTCCTGCGTGCGCTCCACGTGAGTGACAGCGCTCCCGTCGGGCAGGATCGTCTCATCCTGATCAACGTGCGCGTCCTCCACCGAGACGGGAAGATGGCTTCCCCCATTGAACTGGAAGCCATCGCACCCAATACAGTCTTCCATTTCACCCTCAAATTGGACCTGGCCCTCTTCTCAGAGTGGGCCCAGCGGCATCAGCTTAAGATGCGGGGGGAAGAGTGGTTGCGAGAGCTCCCGGCCATCGTCAACCGTCACACTGAGCAGCGGCTGAAGGAAGAACAGGCCTGGTTCAGCGGGGTCCCCGGTGCAGAGCGTGTCCTGGAGTTCTACCGGAAACTGAACATTTCCGACGACCGGGTTTTCCTCCTCCAGGTGGGGTGGGGCACCGGCTGGGATGACAAGACTTTCGGGAGCCGCTTGCGGGCCGATCCGAACTTCTTAGAGGGCATCCTGCGTCCCCCAAAGCAGGGTGGCTATGGCATCGCCCGGGGCCGCCGCAAGCCCGGGGATCCCTTCCCCAAGAGCCGCCGGGTTGTAGTTGAAGTCCAGCGCACCCCTGACGGCCGCACTGTGGAGCGTCCCATCGCCCCCCTGGGGTGGGTGCGGGTGAAACTGGAGTAAAACTTCAGGAGCACAGGCATGAAAGCCATCTCTTTCCTGGGAACGGCCGATTACAAAACGGTCACCTACGTCTACAGGGACCGGGAGTTCGAAACCAACCTGTTCCCGGAGGCCCTCTTCCACTTTTTCCCAGACCTGGAGTGCCTATACCTCTTCGCCACGCCGACCGTCCGAGGCCATTCCAACCTCCAGCGACTGAAGGAGCGGGTGCCACCGGATCGCCTGAAAGTAGTCCCAATTCCAGAGGGCCACTCGGAAGACGAACTCTGGGAGGTCTTCTCCGCGCTGACGGAGGCGGTGGAGGAGGGAGAAGAGCTCATCTTTGACATAACTCACTCCTTCCGTTCCATACCGTTCCTGACCTTTCTGGCGGTGGCATACCTGCGGGCCGCCCGCCGGGTGAACATCCGCGCCGTCGTCTACGGCGCATATGAAGCCCGGCCCAAGGACGATCCCGGCCCTCGGCCTGTCTTTGACCTGACCCCTTTCGTCTTTCTGCTGGACTGGTTGGCGGCGACGAACCAGTTCATCCACACCGGCGACGCGCAATACCTGGCCCGTCTGCTGGTCCGGGAGGGAGATGCCCGCCGCTCAGGCGCGCTGAAGAACGCTGGAAAATACTTGGAGGAGTTTTCCCGCGCCATCATGCTCTGCCGTCCCCTGGAGGTGATGGAGAAGGCGGGCCGGGTGAGCGCCGTCCTCAAAAAGGCCAGTGAGGACCTGGCCCGCTGGGCCCGTCCCTTTGAGGTGATGGCCGGGCGAATAGAGGCGGAGTATGGCCGGCGTACCCTCCCCAAACCAACAGAGAACGTCCCCGAGGTCCTTCGGCAACAACTGGACCTGGTCCGCTGGTATGCCAACCATGGCCATGTCATCCAGGCCGTCACCCTGGCCCGGGAGTGGGTCGTTACCGCAGTTGGCTGGCAGTTATACGGGTCGTTCGTCCTGGCGAAGGAAGAACGAGGAGAGATAGAGTGGGGGCTTTCCGGTCTCTCCCGGGTCAGGCATGGGCGTGCTACGCCAGAGGAGCTGAACGAAGTGGGCCGGAAACTGCAGATGCGTCCGGAGGCCGACGCGCTCTGCAAACTCTGGGATCAGCTGACCGACGTCCGCAACGACCTGGACCACGCTGGAATGAGGCCTAATCCCATGTCCGCCGAAAAGCTGAGCCAAAAGGCGCAAAAGGAGATTCTCCCCGCGCTGGAGGAATTAGCCCGAACGTGGAAGCTGATTCAGGAGGCGCCATGATTATCCTCAACTTTTCTCATCCCCTCACTGAAGAGCACCTGGCCCAGATAGAGGCAATGGCCGGGGATAGGGTGGAGAAAGTC
>DAOUCW010000259.1:0-3090 GCA_034431695.1 Anaerolineae bacterium
CCCGGCGAATACGCCGGCAAGCTGGCCGAACTTCTGCCGGATAAGGCCGATACTCTCAGGAGACTGGTGGGTTTCTACTTACAAGAAAGGTTTTCCCAGGAGCCACCTGAGGAGGAGACCGTGGTGGAGCTGTGGAAGGAGCTTTTCCCCTCCCTACTTCTGGCCCCGTTTAAACAGCGCCGGAGCATAGCGGCTGGCAAGGAAAAGAGGTAAAAAGATGATGGCGGTCCAGAGCACCACCGCTGCGATACCTGTCAGCTGGGCGTAAAGTTGATTGGGGAAATCCGGAACGAAGCCCTGCGATACCCAGAGACCGCTTACCCCCTGGCCGGAAACCCCCAGGTAATTCCCGGGAATTCCGTTCCACCCTTCACCGTATTCCCCACTGGCCAGGAAAGCGGGGAGCAGGAGTCCCAGGATGCTTCCCAGGCCGCTCGTGCTCATCACTCCCGATGGGTCCCCGAATCTGAGGACTTCTTCCCAGAGGTATACCACCGGCGGGACGAGGAAACCGGCCGCAAAACCCGCAATCCAGGAAGCCCAGAAAGGGACGAAGAAACAGGAGGCTCCCCCCGCAACGAGTCCTGCCATTCCTCCCCTTGCGGCCATGAGGAAATGTCCCCGGCCGGTGGCGAGGAAAGAGTAGAGGGAAGCGCCCAGCACCCCGCCCATCGCTGCCACCAGGATGTTCACCACTCCCAGGGTTACGGAAACGGTGGGGAGAGCCGAGTAGATCGGGTGGCCGGCCAGGAATGCTCCGGCCCCGATCACAGCCAGGATGAAGCCGGCGCTGGCCAGGAGGGGAAAGTGGGCCGGGGGCATGGTCGGAACGGGGGAAGGCTTCCGGCGGAGGCCCAGGATGGCCATCCCCACTGCCGAAATGAGGGCTCCCGTGAGGTGCGGGGAGGAAGCCCCCATGAGGTCAATAAAGCCATGGCCGAGCCCTGCGTTCTTCCCCAGGTGGTAGAGCCACCCCCCGCCCCAGACCCAGTTCCCCACAACGGGGTGGAGGAAGAAGGCTATCACCATTCCGGTGAAGGCGAGGAAAAAGCGGTTCACCCTGTCCCAGAGGCTGATCAGCGGGAGAAATACAGCCAGGGAAACGAGGGAAAGTCCATGGATGAAAAGGGAGAGAGCTTCTGGAGAGAGCCTTTCCCCTCTCAGGAAAAATCCGTAGAGGCCCACTGCTCCCCAGCCTGGCCCCCACCGCACATCCAGGGGAGACCACTCCCAGATGAGGCCTTCAAGTCCCCTCACATCCCGGTGGACGAGGCCGATTCCTCCGAACTCAAAGGCGAAGCCGCTCACGAAATAGCCGAGGGTCCCGAGGGCCAGGGAGAGGAGGAACACGTAGGCCACATCTCTGGCCTCTTCGGGTTTCCTTCCGCCCACAGCCACGAGGGCAAAACCCAGAGGGAGGAGCAAACTCAAAAAACTCACCATAGTTTGACCTCCTTTTGGAGATTTTCGTCGGAGAGAGGGCCATGAAGTTCATAGCCGACAGCATGCTGGGAACCCTTGCCAAATGGCTCCGCATCCTGGGCTACGACACCCTTTACTTTCCCGATCTGGACGATGACGAACTGGCCTACCGGGCGATGGCGGAAGACAGGGTTCTCCTCACCCGGGACCAGGAACTCGCCCGCAGGAGGGGGGTCCGGGCCCTCCTGATAAAGAACACAACCCTGGAAGAGCAGCTCCTCCAGGTATTCAGGGAGCTGAAGCTGGAGACAAAGAACTGCTTTTCCCGGTGTCCCGTATGCAATGAACCCCTCAGGCCTGTTGAAAAAGAGAGCGTCCGTGATAGAGTCCCGCCTTATGTTTTCCAGACTCACGAGCAATTCAGCCTCTGTCCTGGTTGCCAGCGCGTTTACTGGAGGGGAAGCCACTGGCAGAGGATGAAGGAAATGCTGGACAGCATCCTCTCCGGTTAGGCTTTTCCCCGTGAGACTTTCCGGGAGGGTATTACCATGCTCAACCTCATCATTTGCCTTGCCATAGGGTTCGGAGCCGGGGTGTTCAGCGGCCTGATCGGCATAGGGGGCGGAGTTGTGGTGGTCCCTGCTCTGGTATACATCCTCAGGATGCCCCAGCATTACGCTCAGGGCACCACCCTGGCCATGCTCGTTCCCCCCATAGGCATCCTGGCTGCATGGACCTATTACCGGCAAGGCTTCGTCAACCTCAAGTTCGCCTTTTTCCTGGCTCTGGGCTTCTTTGTGGGAGGGCTGCTGGGAGCCAGGCTTGCAGTGCATTTGCCCAACGAAATCCTGAGGAAGCTCTTCGGCTTCGCCCTGCTCCTCATAGCTCTGAAGATGATCTTTGAGTGAAGCGCAGCAGTATGGCCAGGCCGATGGTGAGAGCCAGAACGAACTGCCCCGGCTCAAAAGGACCCGCTATTCTGGTTACATCGCCCCTCAGGAAGCGGAGGAGGAAGTCAAAGGGCAGGTAGCCGAAAGCATAGGCCAGGAAGATCCTGCCCGCTCCATCCTTTCGGAAGCGGAGGACGAGCAGGACGATGAAGAGCAGTGCGCTCCAGATAGCCCCTGCGGCCTGAACCGGGAAGCGGTAAGCCCTGACTCCGTAGACATCGGGGAGGAAAAACGCCAGAAAGCCCCTCCATTCCCTGCCGTAGGCAAATCCGGCCGTGTGGCAAGCCCACCACCCTAAGGCCTGCGCGGCCGCAAGGGCGAGGGAGGCATTGTCCAGAAGCTCCATCAGGTTGAGCTTCTTAAGGCGTGCGAAAAGGGCCAGCGCCAGTAGCCCTCCGGCGAGAGCTGCCGAGAAAGAGAGGCCTCCTCTCCAGAACTGCCATGCCTCCCTGAAGTTCTCCAGGAAATACTCCCGGTTGGCCACCACAAAGCCGAGCCTGCCGGAGATCAGGCCTCCAGCCATGCTCCAGATCAACGCATCAAAAGCCCCATCCACCCCCCACCGTTTCCTGCCGAACCACACGAAAAGGGCCGAACCGGCCACAATTCCCAGCGCCATCAGCAGGGAATAAGGGGTTACCGGCCACTTCCAAATCCAGAAAAGAGGCTTCAAAGGTCACCTCCTTCCCAGCCGGATGAAATCCACGGCTGCGGCCAG
>DAOUCW010000260.1:0-2425 GCA_034431695.1 Anaerolineae bacterium
CCCCCGATGGCAAACCCTTCTTCGCCGGCACCTATTTCCCCAGAGAGAGCCGGCATAACCTCCCAGGCCTGAAGGACCTCCTGAAGCGAATCGCATACCTCTGGGAGAACCAGCGGGACCTTCTGCTCCGCACCGGGAAAATTGTGGAAGATGCGCTGAGGGAAATGCCGGGAGCTTCCTACGCCGGAGCCGTCACCGAGAAATTGCTTCGCCTCGCCTTTGAGGCCCTTTCCTCTGAGTTCGACCCCGATCACGGAGGCTTCGGGAAGGCACCCAAGTTCCCGATGCCGCATTACATAAATTTCCTGTTGCGGTGGTGGAAGCGTTCGGGGGAAAGTTCAGCCATCGCCATGGCCGAGAAAACCCTGGAGGGAATGAGCCGGGGGGGAATCTGGGACCACATAGGGTTTGGTTTTCACCGTTACTCCGTGGATGAGCGGTGGTATAAACCTCACTTTGAAAAGATGCTCTACGACCAGGCCCTGCTGGCGATAGCTTTCCTGGAGACCTTTCAGGTTACAGGCAAAGACTTCTACGCTCTGATGGCCTCTCGCATCTTTGAGTATGTCCTGCGCGACCTGAAATCCCCCGAAGGCGCTTTTTACTCATCCGAAAGCGCGGAGAGCGGTGGAGAGGAGGGGGGATTTTACCTCTGGACCAGAGAGGAGGTTGAGGCTATACTCGGCAAGGAAAGGGGCGAGCTATTCAGCTCCTTCTACGGGATAAATTCCCGGGAAAGCATTCCTTTCATCGGGAAAAGCCCCCAGGAGTTCGCCTCCGGGAGAGGTATGAGCGTGGACGAGCTTGAGGGCATCCTTGAAGAAAGCAGGAAAGCCCTCTTCAAGGCCCGTCTGAAGCGCCCCCGCCCCCTGCGGGATGAGAAGATCCTGACCGACTGGAACGGCCTCATGATCGCAGCTTTAGCCATGGGAGGCAGAATCCTCCGGAACGAAATCTACACCAGCGCCGCCATCGCTGCAGCCGACTTCCTCCTGACCAGGATGCGGGCTGATGACGGCTCCCTGTTGCACCGCTACTTTGATGGGGAGAGCGCCATCCCTGGATTCCTGGACGATTACGCATTTCTGGCCTGGGGGCTTCTGGAGCTGTATCGCACAACCTTTGAACCGCGATTCATGGAGGAGGCTCTGAGCCTTGCCCATGAAATGGTTGAACTGTTCCGGGATCCCGAAGGCGGTGGCTTCTTCTTCTCAAGGAAGGCCGGTGGAGGCTTCGCTTTTCCCCTGAAGATCTTCCACGACGGGGCAATACCTTCCGGAAACTCCGTAGCCGCGATGGTCCTGCTGAAATTGGGACGAGCAACGGGGAGAACTGAGCTGGAGCGGGAGGGCTGGAGAATACTGGAAGGGACTGCCGGAATGGTGGGCAGTGCACCTTCGGCTTATACTTTCCTGCTCACGGCGGTGGATTTTGCCCTCGGCCCGGCGAAGGAGATCGTGATAGCGGCGAAATCCCGGGAGGAAGCAGAGCCTTTCCTCCGGATACTGGACGCCGAATTCCTCCCGGAGGCTGTGGTCCTTTTCCGGCCTGATGATCCCGCGGGCCGAAATATCTTCAGGATCATCCCCTGGCTCGAGCCAATGGGACCCGTGGGAGGGCAGCCCGCCGTTTACCTCTGCGAAAACTACGCCTGTCGCTTCCCGGTAACCGAAGCTGCGGGACTGAGAAAATTGCTGAAAGGAGGTTGACCATGGCTGTGAAGAAAGTGGTCATATACACTCAGCCCCGCTGAGCTGACTGTGAAGCGGCGAAGAGTTTCTTCGCCCAGAAGAACATCCCCTTTGAAGAGAAAGACCTGGGCGTGAACCCTGCTTTCGCCGACGAGCTCAGGAAACTGACGGGGCGCGTCCTCTCCCCCACCATTGTGGTGGACGACCAGATCTTCATCGGCTTCGGCTTAAACCTGAACAAGCTCCTCAAGCTTTTCGGCTGAAGAAAAAGCGGACCCGCACGGGTCCGCTCTTTTTCAGCGGAGGGAGTGGGATTCGAACCCACGGTGGGAGTTACCCACAGCGGTTTTCAAGACCGCCGCCTTCGTCCGCTCGGCCATCCCTCCGGAAAATAATATACCAGAGCGAAAGCCCCCTGTCAACACAGGCCGGGAGCCTTTGTCGGCATTAATCCTTTGCGGTTGGGTGCCTCGTAGAGGAAGATGTTCCTACCGGCGGTCGTCTATCAGGAGCCATCCCCGTTCTTTCCAGACCAGCCAGGCCACTACCGGTCCCAGGCCCAGGAGCAACAACACTATGGCCAGTTCCATGTAAGCCTCGGCGGTGCCTGAGAGATAGACGCCGTGTCGCACGTCCCACCAGAAATCCATGAGGCCCAGGAATATAGCTGCCCCGGCAGCCATCAACCCGAAAAGCAGTCCCCATGGCCGGCGACGCCACAGGCCCCGGGCAGC
>DAOUCW010000261.1:0-9043 GCA_034431695.1 Anaerolineae bacterium
GGATAGGGCTGCCTGAGCCGACTCCTGCATTATCTCCCCGAGCTGGCCGGTGAGGATGAGGTTGCCTTTCCCTTCCATAAGGGTGACTTCAACCGGCATGATATCGCCACCGGCCTCGGTCCAGGCTATGCCTGTGGCCACTCCGACTTCGTCCTTCTCCTCAGCCATGCCGTAGGTATACTGAGGCGGCCCGAGATACTTGGGGAGGGAATTGGCCGTGATCCGGGTGGGGATTTTCTTGCCCTCGGCAACTCTTCGGGCGAGCTTCCGGCAAATGGAAGCAATGCACCTCTCCAGGTTCCGGACTCCAGCTTCGTAAGTGTATTCACGGATTATGCGGCGCAGGGCTGCCTCCGAGAACTTTATGTTCTCCTTGCTCAGGCCATGCTCTTCAAGCTGGCGGGGGATCAGGAAATAGCGCGCTATCTGGACTTTCTCCTCTTCCACATAACCCGGAAATTCTATGACCTCCATCCGGTCCTGCAGGGCAGGAGGTATCGTGTCTAAGATGTTGGCCGTGGTGATGAACAGAACCTTGGAGAGGTCGTAAGGGACCTCCAGGTAATGGTCGTAGAAGGCGTGGTTCTGCTCCGGATCCAGAACCTCCAAGAGAGCAGCAGCGGGATCGCCCCTGAAATCCAGACCGATCTTGTCAATCTCATCCAGCATGAAGACCGGGTTTATGGTCCCGGCCTGGCGCATGGTCTGGATTATCCTGCCGGGCATGGCTCCTATGTAAGTCCGGCGGTGGCCCCGGATTTCGGCCTCATCCCTTATGCCTCCGAGGGACATCCGGACGAACTTGCGCCCCAGGGCTTCGGCAATGGAACGGCCCATGGAGGTCTTGCCGGTGCCTGGGGGTCCGAGGAAGCAGAGGATGGGACTGCGCATCTTGCTGGAAGCCAGCTTCTTCACAGCGATGTATTCCAGAATGCGCTCCTTGGCCTTATCGAGCCCGTAGTGCCTGGAGTTGAGGATCCTGGCGGCTTTCTCCAGGTCAATCTCATCCTCGGTCGCTTTGGTCCAGGGCAGTTCCAGAAGCCAGTCCAGATAAGTCTGGATTATCCCTATTTCCGGGGAAGCCGGGGGCATTGAAGCGAGCCTTTCCAGTTCCTTGCGGGCCTTCTCCTTGACCTCAGGGGGCATATCGGACTTCTCAATCCTCTCCTCAAGCTCGGCCACGAGCCTGGATTGGGAGTCCAGCTCACCGAGTTCGTCCTGGATGACCCTTATCTGCTCGCGGAGGAAGAACTCCCGCTGGGCCTTGTCCATTTCTTCCTGAACTCTGGCCTGGATCTTGCTCTCAAGCTCCAGGATATCCAGCTCCCGGGCCAGGAAGACACTGAGCTTCTGGAGGCGCTCCAGCGGGTTCACCGTCTCCAGCAATTCCTGGCGCCTGGCGTTATCCAGTTTGACGGAGGAAGCGATGATATCGGCGAGCCAGCCGGGATCGTCCACATTCATAGCGGCCACGTAGGCCTCTTCGGGGATCTCCTCATCCAGCTGAACGATCTTTTCAAAGAGGGCCAGGACGGCCCTCATCAGGGCCTCTGTGTGGACCCCTTTCTCCGCTGTTTCCTCCGGGATAGGGACGGCCCTGGCTTTGAGGTATGGGTAAGTCTGGATGAACTCTAAGATCCGGACTCTCCTCTGGGCCTGGAAGACAACGCTGGCAGCGCCATCGGGGAGCCTTATGGGGCGGCCGAGGTTGACCTCAACCCCGATCTCGTAGAGGTCCTGCGGCGATGGATCTTCAATGTTCGGGTCCTTCTGAGTGACAGCGATAACGGTGGAGCCAGCCTGCACGGCTGCTTCCACCGCCCTGAGGGATTTATCCCTCCCCAGGTAGACGGGCGTTACCGTGTTGGGGAAAATGACCTGATCCCGGATAGCCACAACAGGGCAAATCAGCTCTTCATGCTCTAAAAGTTCCTGCGTGCTCAACCTGAACCTCCGATTTGCTCCAGCAATTTTCCAGAAGTAATTTTAGCCCAAAAGCCCCCGCTCGTCAATGAAGGCTCCTCAAACAAAGCTTGCTTTCCAATTTGCACGGGTTTATAATGAAAAGGGGGCGCTGATGGCCAAAAGGCGAAAGGAACGGGTTAAGATTTTTCGCACTGATTTAATAGGTGGACTCCTGATCCTGGTGGGGCTTTTCACTTTTTTCAGCCTGCTCCCCTCTCAGAAAGGCACCCTCACAGGTCAATGGCTGAAGTTTCTCCGCTTTGCCTTCGGCTGGGGTGTGCTCCTCTCCCCCTTCCTCCTGGGAGCGACCGGGGTTCTGCTGCTCCTGCATAAGGCCGGAAAAGCCACGAATAAGGATATAATGCGCCTCCTGGCCGGCTGGGCTCTGTTCCTTCTGCTCCTTGCGGCCATCCACTCCCTCTCCGCCACTCAGGATCCAAAAGGACTGGCAGAACAGGGACAGGGAGGGGGGATCCTGGGCTGGGCCGTCATGGAGACAATGAGGACAGCCCTTGGGCCCGTGGGTGCGAGCATTTTCATCTTCCTCCTGCTGGTGGCTTCCCTCTTCTTCGCCCTGGGCCTTTCCCCATCCAGAACGGTGGAATTCCTGCGCAATGCCATCGCCAAGGTCCAGGAGACTGCGAAGTTCTGGAGGATCAGCAGGCCAAAAGTTGCCGTGCAACCCCCGCAGAGGCCAGGAGAGGTCGTCTACACTCAGCCAAAAATCATAGGGGTGAAGCAGCGCTGGCAGCTTCCTCCAATCCAGGAGATCCTTGAAGATTACACCGAGAAGGAGATTGAAGAGGCCGAAATCCGCCGCAAGGTCCGCATAATTGAGGAGACACTGGCGAGTTTCGGGATACCGGCAAAGGTGGTTGAGGTGAACCGAGGACCAACGGTCACTCAGTTCGGGGTTGAACCGGGCTTCGTGGAGAAGAAGGGGCCCGATGGCCGTCCCATCAGGGTTAAGGTGAAGGTTTCAAGGATAAAAGCCCTCGCCAACGACCTGGCCCTCGCCCTCTCGGCTGCCCCGATCCGGATTGAGGCGCCTGTCCCCGGCCACTCCTACGTGGGGATTGAGGTCCCCAACAGCGAATTCTCCCTGGTCTCCCTCAGGGGGGTGATGGAATCGGAGGAATTCCGGCGCAGGGAATCCAGGCTCAAGATCGCCCTCGGGCGCGATGTCTCCGGCCGCCCTGTGGTGGCCGACCTGGCCATGATGCCCCACCTCCTGATCGCCGGAGCTACCGGCTCCGGCAAGAGCATGTGCATAAACTCAATGGTCACCTGCTTGACCTGCATTAATACCCCCGAAACCCTGCGGCTCATCCTCGTGGACCCCAAGCGGGTTGAACTTGTGCACTTCAATGGCCTCCCGCACCTGGCCCTGCCCGTGGTGACCGAAGTTGATAGAGCTATAGAGGCCTTTCGCCTGACCCTCAACGAGATGAACAGGCGGTTCAGGCTATTTGCCCAGGAAGGAGCCAGGAACATAGACGAATACAACCAGGTCATGTCCTCCAGAGGCCAGGAGATAATGCCTTACCTTGTGGTTATCGTTGATGAGCTGGCAGACCTCATGCTCATGGCTCAGGAGGAGATGGAGGGGATGATAACAAAGCTGGCCCAGATGGCGAGGGCCACGGGCATTCACCTGGTCATTGCCACCCAGAGGCCAAGCGTTGACGTCATCACAGGCCTCATTAAAGCCAACTTCCCCGCCCGCATAAGCTTCGCCGTCACGAGCCAGGTGGACTCAAGGGTTGTCCTGGACAGCGCCGGAGCGGAGGACCTCTTGGGCAGAGGCGATATGCTCTTCATGC
This sequence comes from Anaerolineae bacterium, assembly GCA_034431695.1. Classification (GTDB taxonomy): domain Bacteria; phylum Chloroflexota; class Anaerolineae; order SpSt-600; family SpSt-600; genus SpSt-600. Next base: position 3,789 of record DAOUCW010000261.1, read on the forward strand.
CCCCCGATTCCACCCGCCTCATCCGGATCCAGGGATGCTTCGTGTCCGAGAGGGAAATAAGGCGTCTGGTCAATTTCTGGAAGGCCCAGGGACCCAGTGAACCCCTCTTCCCCAGAGCTTACCAGGAGCCACTGCCCATCTCCGGCCTGTCACCCCAGAAACCAGCCCATTATGAAGAAGATGACCTCCTGGGAGAGGCCATAAAGCTCGTTCAGGAGCACGGCAAAGTCTCAATCTCGTTCCTCCAGAGGAAGCTGAGGATAGGCTACAACAGAGCCGCAAGGCTGATGGAACTGCTGGAAGAAAGGGGCCTGTTGGGCCAGAAAAGCGGGGAAAATTGACTTCTCAACCCGTTCAGGATAAAATGGAGTAAACCTTTAGCCGGAGGCAATGCCTATGGTTCCCCCGAAGGCTAACGTGGTTATAATAGGAGCAGGAGTCAACGGCCTCAGCACCGCTTACCACCTTGCCCTCAAAGGCGTCAAGGACATCGTTGTTGTGGAAAAGGAAAAGTTCATAGCCGCAGGTTCAACGGGCCTTTCGGCCGGAGGGATACGCCAGCAATTTTCCACCGAAGTCAATATAAAAATGGCCATGTATAGCGTGAAAAAGTTTGAGAAATTCAAGGAGGAAATGGGAGAAGACATCGGCTTCAACCAGGTTGGCTACCTCTTCCTGCTGACAGACCCGGAAGATGTGGAGCTTTTCCGCCAGAGCTATAACCTCCAGAGAAGCCTCGGCCTTGAGGTGGAGTGGCTCGGCCCCGAGGAGGTGCGCAAGCGCTGGCCCTACATAAACACCGAAGACGTCCTGGCCGCCACCTTCTGCCCCACCGATGGCTACGCAGACCCCTATTCCGTGGCCAACGGCTACGCCAAACAGGCCCGCAACCTCGGCGTCCGGATCGAGCTGGAGACCGAAGTGGTCGGGATAAAGGTTGAAGGAGGAAAAGTAAGGGGAGTCCAGACCACAAAAGGCTACATAGAGACCCCAGTAGTCGTGAACACGGCTGGCCCATATGCCCGCCTCGTGGGCAAAATGATCGGGGTGGACATACCCGTTGACCCCTACCGGCGCCAGGTCTTCGTCACCGATGCCTTCCCCGATATACCCCCCAACTGGCCCATGACCATTGATTTCAAGTATCACTGGTATATGCGAAAGGAAGGGCCGGGTCTCCTCATGGGCATGAGCGATCTGACCGAACCCCCCAGCTTCAACATGAACGTGGACTGGAGCTTCATGGAGAAGGTGGTTGAACACGGGATAAAGCGCATACCGATCTTGGAGAAAGCCCGCATCATGAGGGGCTGGGCCGGCCTATACGAGGTCACCCCCGATAGCCAGCCCATTATAGACACGATCCCGGGGATTGAAGGCTTCTACTGCGCTGTGGGCTTCAGCGGCCACGGTTTCATGCTTTCCCCGGCTACAGGCCTGGTGATGTCGGAGCTAATAACCGAGGGGCGGGCCATAAGCTTTGACATTTCGGATTTCCGTTACAACCGGTTCGCCGAGAAAGAAATTGCAGAAGAAAAGCACGTAATTTGAGCCATGGGCGAGATCATCATCCTCAAAGGCGATATAACAACCGTGGAAGCCGATGCGATAGTCAATGCGGCCAACAACAGGCTCTGGATGGGTGGAGGAGTGGCCGGGGCCATAAAGCGGGCCGGCGGGGAAGAAATAGAACGGGAAGCTATATCCAAGGGGCCCATAAAAGTCGGAGAAGCAGTGGCGACAGGAGCCGGCCGCCTCAAAGCCCGCTACGTGATCCACGCAGCAGCCATGGGTTACGACGACCAGGGTCAGATGATCCCACCTTCGGCCGAATCCATCCGGAATGCAACCCAGAACAGTCTGCTCCTTGCCGAGAAACTGGGCCTTAAAAGCATAGCCTTCCCGGCCCTGGGAACGGGGGTCGGGGGCTTTCCTTTAAAAGAAGCAGCCAGTATAATGGTGCGGGCGGTCCGGGAGCACCTGGAAAGGGGAAGCGGTCTGGAGAAGGTGATCTTCGTGCTCTTCGGGGACGAGGCTTACGAAGCTTTCCAGAAAGCCCTCAAGGAGGTTTCCGCAGGGTGAAAGCACTGCGAAGAATCGCCGGGCTGTTCGGGAAGCAGGCTCCAGACCGGGGAGGCCTGGTCCAGACACTGAGGGGATCGCCCGATGCCAGAGCCAGGTGGGAGGCAGCGGAAGCCCTGGCCGGATCCCCGCCGGAGCCGGAAACGCTCCAGGCCCTGGCCGAGGCCCTGGGTGATGAGCACCCCTTCGTCCGGTGGAAAGCCGGGGAAGCTCTCCTGTCCATTGGCGGGGAAGAGGTCTTCAATCTCCTCCTGGAACTGCTGAACCGGAGGGATGCAACCGTAAGGGCGGAAGCGGCACAGCTTCTGGGCAGGCTCAGGGATCCCAGGGCTGTGGAAAGCCTGAGCAAGGCTCTCAAGAGCAGGAACGAGCTGGTGCGCTGGAGCGCAGCCGAGGCTCTTCTGCACCTCGGGACGAAGGAGGCGCTGGATTGCCTCAGAAGGGCAGCGGCCGACCAGGCATGGGGTGTGCGGAGGGCGGTGGCCTTCGGTTTAGGCAGAGGGATCCTGCCCGGGGAAGAGGCTCTGCCCGGACTGATTGAACTGGCGAAAGACCCTCACCCGGCAGTGCGTTCTGCCGCAGCCAGGGCCCTGGGCAGGCTGGGCTCGCCCGAAGCCGAACCGGTCCTGATCGCCCTCGCGGAAGATCCCCACCCCCAGGTGCGGGCTGAGGCAGTTTCGGCCCTGGGCCGCGTGGGTGGCAAGAAGGCCATCGCCTTATTGCAGAGCCTGCTGGAGGACCAGGAGGAGGTCTTAGGAGAGACGGTGGCCGATAGGGCAAAGAGAGCCCTAAGGGCCATAAGGAGGCGCCTGCTTCTGGAAAAGCTGCTCAGTGCAGGCAAGCGGCTCTCACCCGCTGCCCGTTGAAAATTAAGGGGCTTTTAGCGAACGAGGCGGCAAAAGGGGTAAAACTATGCCCGAAGGTAGCTCCTCCGCCAGGCTTATAGCCAGGAAAATAAAAGAGTGGGGCCTTGAAGCGCCTGCCATCCTCGCCCTCAGGATCGCCAGGCCCATAAGCCCTATCCTGCTCAATGGTTTATTCTTCCTGGAGCCCTTCATGGGCCAGGAGAAGACGAGGCCCCTTGCCAGCCTCCTGAGCGAGCCGGAGACACTCCTGACCCTTCTGGAAGGAGAAAACGATGAGTGAGATAAGCATTGGCTTCCTGCTTTTCTTCGCCCTCTTCCTCTACATCGCTTTCATTGAAGTGAGGCTCAGGGGAAAGCCGAACCTCAGGCCACTGCCAGCTCTTGATTTCCTGAAGGGAGCTTTCCAGAGGGCCATAGAAAGCGGGAAAGCCCTCCACATCTCACCGGGCACCGGCACCATCGGCGAGAAGGACACGGCCGAAACGATGGCCGGCCTCAGCATCCTGGAATATGCCCAGAAACAGGTAAGCCGATACGGCATCCCCCTCATTTCCTCCTTTTACCACCCTGCCCCCATGCTTTCGGCTTACGATTTCAGGAGGAAATCCGGAGCAACCGGGGGCCGCATTTACTTCATCGCTCCGGAAAAGAGCGCCTATGCTGCCGGCACTGCCGAAGTCCTCAAGAACGAAAGGCCAGGCCTGAACCTGGCCGTGGGCCCCTTCGGCTACGAATTCTTACTCCTGAGCGAGATGGCCAACAACCAGGGAATTGACCAGGTTGCGGGTTCTACGGACCCGGTTGCCCTGCCCTTCGTCTACTCCTCAACGGAGCACACGCTTCTGGGTGAAGAGGTCTTTGCTGCCGGGGCATACCTTTCGGGTGAACCTCAGGCCCTGGCTGGAGTCATCGCCCAGGATGTGATGCGCTTCGCCCTTATCCTGGGCATAGCCATAGGCGCCATTCTCAAAACGATGGGGGTAATATGAAAAAAGCACTGCCCATCTTGGTGGCGATCGTCGCAGGCCTTACGGTCCTGGCCGATTTCTTCATAACCCAGCCGGCCCTCGACCTGGCGGGGAGCGTTCTCCTCCAGTGGGCGGTGATAATAGCTGCCTTCGCCTTCATAACAGGCCTCCTGAACATCTTCCTGGTCCACCTCTCAAGGATTTTCCGGAGGGAAAAGGGCTGGGGCTACAGCATTGTGGTCATCCTGGCCATGTGGACCGTATTGGTCTTCGGCTTTCTGGACGCAGCCGGCCCTCACGGATCGATTGTGAGCTGGATTTTCCGCTACGTCCAGTATCCCCTCCAGGCCACCCTCATGGCCCTGCTTGCCTTCTTCGCCCTCTCAGCCGGCTACAGAGCATTCCAGAAGAAAAGCCTTGAAGCCACCATTATGCTCGTAAGTGCGTCCCTTGTTCTTCTGGGATACGGAGCCACAATGAGCGACCTCGGAGGACCTGTTGGCGCCATCAGGGACTGGATCCTCTCGGTCCCGGCCATGGCCGGAGTCAGGGGGATACTGATCGGGATAGCCCTCGGAATCATAGCAACAGGCTTGAGGATACTTACCGGGATGGACAGGCCATATACCGATTGAGGGGTGAGGGATGATCTTTTGCCCTAAATGCGGGACGGCAAACCGCGAAGGGAGCAGGTTCTGCAATCAATGCGGGGCTCGCCTTGTCCCCGAAGAGGGGATAAGGTGCCAGATATGCGGGACCATCAACCCGCCGGGCAGTGAGCGTTGCATGAGGTGTGGGGCTTCCCTCAGGCCCGCGCCGGCACCTGAAGAAAAGCCGCCGGAAGAATTGCCCCATGTCCCGGTCTTCCCCGAAGAAGTGATATCCGAAATCCCCGAAGAAGAGATTCCCGATTTCCTCTCCGACCTGAGAGCTAAGCTCCAGGAGATGGAACTGCCGGAGGAGGAGAAGCCTCCGCTCATCACGGAGGAAGAGATCGCGGAGGAAGAAGAGGAAAAGCCTGTTAGCTTTGAGCTCCTTGAATGGGAAACACCTGCTGTGCCCGAGGAGGAGGTGCCCGGGCCTGAGGTAGAGGTGGAAGAGGCGAAGCCCCTCGTCACCGAAGAATACCCCGAGGAGGAATTGCCCGACTGGCTCAGGGAGGCCGAGAAGTTCGTCCCACCGACCGAGGTTCCGGCACCGGCCGAATGGCTCAAGGAAGTGGAAATCCCCTGGCTTGAGGAAGAAAGGGTAGAAGTTCCGGTCCTGGCCGAACTGCCCCCCTGGCTCGAAGCCCTGAGGCCCGCAGAGGTGGCTCCCGAGGCCCCGCCCATCCCCGAGG
>DAOUCW010000262.1:0-2707 GCA_034431695.1 Anaerolineae bacterium
GCTATCATGTTCCCGCCCCAGCCTGCCCCCGAAAGCTTCGCCCCCAGTGCTCCGGCTTCCCGCGCCTCTCCCACCAGGCGGTCAAGCTCGGGGGAAGAAACCCCCACCTCCATCAGGAGCCGGTGGTTTTCATCCATAAGCTCGCCCACCCTCTTGAGGTCGCCCCTTTCTATGGCTTCTTTTCCGGCCAGGACCACATCCCCTATCCGATTGAAAAGCTCTTCATACCTGGCCTTATCCTCCTCCCATCTCCTCCTCACCCAGAGGACCACATCCCTGGTGGGGCTTGGGATTCCGGTATCGCCTATGAGGAGGGTAAAGGGCCTGCCAACCCTGAAAGGGGCCGGTTTCTGACCTTTCACGAAGAACACGGGCATTTCGTAAGCGATGACGGTGTTGTCTATGCCGCTGGGAGTGCCATGGTAGATCTTCTCCACCTCATAGACCACAGCCGAGACTTCTTCCGGGTCAAGCTTCCGGCCGAAGTAAGCTGCCAGAGCTTTCACGATCGCGGTGGAAACGGCTGCTCCGCTCCCCATGCCCCGCGCAATGGGGATTTCGGAACGGATGGTCACGGTAAGCCCTCCGGCCATCTCTGGCTTCAAGCGGCTGAAGGCCAGCTCCACGGCCAGGCGCAGGGGGTCATCGCGTTCGGCTTCTTCCAGGCGAAATTCCCTTCCGATGTCCTGCGCCCGGATTAAAATGGGGCCGGGGGAACTTTCCACCGTAACCCAGGCCCTGATCCCCGCTACCGGCACGGCGATGGCGGGTCTGCCGTAGACTACGGCATGTTCTCCGAAGAGGATAACCTTGCCCGGAGCCGAAGCTATGGCTTCCATTTAATCAAGCTGAGCCCTGAAGAAAATGGCCCCTCTCGGGCACACCTGAGCACAGACTTCGCAACCGGTGCAGAGGAGCGGATCTATCTTCATCTTCGGCCGCTTCGTCTTGGGGTCCACCTCCTCGCTCCTGAGAGTCGCAGGGCATCCGATCCGGAAGCAGAGGCCGCAGCCGTTGCACTTTTCGGGGTCAACCCTTAGAGGCTTGTAGGTCTTGCGGACCTCCGGGAGGAGAGCGCATTCCCTTCTGGCCACAATTACTGCCGGCTCGTCCTTCGCCAGGGCTTCCCTGAAGGCCTTTTCAACCCCTTTGATGTCGTAAGAGTCCACAACGTAAACGTTCTTTATCCCGAAGGCTCTGGCCACATCCTCAATGAGGACCCTGGCCGACTTCTGGCCCTGAAGGGTCTCGCCGGTGCCGGGATGACCCTGATGGCCGGTCATGGCGGTGCTGAGGTTATCCATGACCACGGTTATCGTTTTGCCTCCGTTGTAAGCTACGTTCAGGAGAGCGGGCATCCCGGTGTGGAAGAAGGTGGAGTCGCCGATCACAGCCACCATCCTCTCCTCAATCCCGGCTTTATCGGCGCCGTGAGCCTGGCCGATCCCGGCCCCCATGCAGCCGCAGGTGTAGATGGTGGAGAGGGGCGGAAGGGCGCCGAGGGTGTAACAGCCGATGTCTCCGGTGACTGCCAGCTTGAGCTTGGCCATGACGTAGAAAACGCCGCGGTGGGGACATCCCGGGCAGAGAACGGGAGGCCTCGGGGGCAACTCCCCAACCTCAACTTTCGGGATTTCAACCCTGGCTTCGGGAGGGAGGAGGCCGGCCCTGATCGCTGCTTCCCGTATCACAGTTGGGTCAAATTCCCCGCAGATGGGGAAAATGCTCTTACCCTCAACGGGGATGCCCAGGATCCGGATTTCCTCCTCAAGGAAGGGGTCCAGTTCCTCAATGACTATGAGCCTCTTAACCCTTGAGGCGAACTCCCTCACCATGTTTTTGGGTATCGGGTAAGTCATGCCGAGCCTGAGGAAGGAAGCCTCCGGGAAAACCTCGCGGGCATACTGGTAAGCGACCCCGCAGGTCACAATCCCCAGGGAAGTATCGCCCATCTCCATGCGGTTATACTGGAAAGTTTCGGCGAACTCCTCCAGGCGCTTTATCCTCTCCTCTATGACCGGATGGCGGAGGCGAGCGTAGGCCGGAAGCATCACATACTTCGGGACGTTGCGGGGGAACTGGGAAGGCTTCTCGGAGCGGGTAGCCCTTTCCCCGAGTGTCACCGGCCCGGCCGAATGAGCTATCCTGGTGGTGATCCGGAAGAGGACAGGGGTATCAAACTGCTCGCTTATCTCCACTGCAGCCTTCATCATCTCCTTGGCTTCCTGGCTGTCGGAGGGTTCAAGGCATGGGACCCTGGCGAACTTGGCGTAGCGCCGGTTATCCTGTTCGTTCTGGGATGAGTGCATGGCGGGGTCATCGGCGGTGATTACGATGAGAGCAGCCTCGGCCCCGGTCATGGAGGCGTAGAAAAAGGAATCGGCCGCCACGTTCAGGCCGACGTGCTTCATCGCAGCCATGGCCCTTCGGCCGGCATAAGCAGCGCCGATGGCCACATCCAGCGCAACTTTCTCGTTGGTGGCCCATTCGGCGTAGACGCCCGGGTAGCGGGCGAAAGCCTCTAAGATTTCAGTGGAGGGGGTTCCGGGGTAAGCGGCAGCCACTTCAATGCCCGCCTCCCATGCCCCCCTGGCGATTGCTTCGTTCCCCAGCATTAACTCTTTCTCCATGACGCTGTCCTCCGGGCGAAATTGCAGCTTATTATCTGAGCCTCCCCACGGCTAAAGCCGTGGGGTTTTGAGGGGAA
>DAOUCW010000263.1:0-2237 GCA_034431695.1 Anaerolineae bacterium
CACCCCCTTCCCCTACCCTCGTTTGTTAGGGGTTCGCCTCGGTTAGGGCCTACTCCTGGGCAAGCGGCAGATGGAAGCTTATTTCCCCAACCGGGACCGGTTCACCGCCTTTGAGGTAATAAACGATAAGCTGGAGGTGGCTGGGCTGTTCGGGAGGCGCCTCTAAGAAGTAATCGTCCCGCACTATGGGACCCTCCTCCCAGCATGAGGTCGGATACGCGCCCCAGACCGGAGGGTGGTCCTGCTGGAGGAAACCATTGCCGTGCAGGATGCGAGCTGAGATTATGTAATCCGTGGCAATTGAACGGGTGGCCCGCCAGAAGAGGGTTACCCGGAATTTGCCCCCTTCCCTGCCTGCAGCATAGCCGGCGAGCTCCATCCCCGGGGCCAGTTCTCTCCCGGCCGGTTTAACCTGAAAGCAATGCCGGACGCACGCTTCCTCCGGCAGTTCTTCAATGGGTTGCGAGCTGAGGAGGACCAGGTTCTCGCCCGCCGAGGAAGGGAAGAAGCCTCTGCGGCACAGATCTGGCACCAGGGGTAAAGCCTGACGGGTCAGGTAGCAGGTCTTCCCCAAAAGTGCTTTCTCCAGCGCTTCATCCACCGGAACAGGCTCAACCCTGGGGCTCGCTCCCCAAATCTTCATCAAATACTGGAGGGCGAGGTTTTCCGGGTAAGTCCCGCCAATACAACTGCCCGGAACGGGGTTATCGGCCAGGATGGCCCAGCCAGGATCGAGGCCGGTGGCATCGGGCCTCCCGCTCTGGTCGGCTAAAGGGTAGTTTGTGAGCAGGCGCTGGATGAAGAGAAAGGCAAGCAGGGAGCCAACGGCAAGGGAAGCCCAAACCCCAGGCCAGGCCTCAAGGAGCCGGTCGGCAAGGGCCACGGCTCCCAGGATGACCAGAGGGTAAAGGGGCATTATCACCTGATACCAGTTGCCGAAGCGGTCAAAGTAGCAGAAGAGAAGGTAGAGGAAAGCTGTGCTGTAGAAAAGGGTGGCCTTTCTCCTCTCCAGGAATGCCCACCCGACAATCCCTGCCAGCATAATGGGCCAGGTCAGCTCGTTCAGGGCGATCCAGGGGTAATTGGGGCTCGGAGGCCATAAAGTCCAGGTCATCTCCGAGCGGCCCTGCGGAGCTGTCAGGAATTCCAGAAACCAGGCAAGAGTGCTGGGCCACGAGCCCTGCCCCCTCCACTCGGGATGCTGGGCACCGCGGATGTAAACGTAAGCATAGCTCAAAAGGGGCAGCGAAGCCACAGCCAGGGATTTGAGGATGAAGCGACGGTTGCGGAGGAGGGATGGGTCTTCCCGGAAGATGTAAAAAGCGAGCGGCGGCGCAATGAGCAAAGTCGTGACCAGGTTGGCAGCGCAGGTCCCCAACACGAAGGCAATCCAGAGGAGGAGCGATTCGGACCGCCTTTCTTCCCACCGCAACGTCAACCACAGCAGGAGGAGAGTCTGGAAGACAGCGGACGTGTATTGCTCGGTAGTGACGGAGTAATACCAAAAGAAGTAGGTGACGGCATAATAGGCTGTTCCCCATAGGGCGAGGGGCCACCTCCTGGGGAAGAGGCGCAGTAGCAGGGCATAGAATACTAACAGAGCAAGGATGCCCCAGAAGGTGGAGTAAAGGGATAAAACCTGGATTGGGTTGAAAGCCCACCGCAAAAGGGGTCTGAGGGTGTGGAACCAGAGCCAGCCCAGCATGGTGTAAAGGGGGTAGCCCGGTGCGTTGGCGAAGCGGCCTTCGGCCTGGGCATACTGGTGGGTGATGAGGTCGCCTCCCATCAGCTCGCCCGGCCGAAGGCCATCGTCAAGGGTCAATAAGTAAAGGGAAAGGACTGCCGCAAGGAGGAGAGCCCCAGCCAGCCACCTGAAGGATAGCATTTCCTCAGCGGTGGTCAAAGTAAATTTCAGCGGCTATGCAACCTGAGGAATCGGTCTTCACATTGGCGATGTCGGATATGCGGCTGCCGGAGGCATCGGTAAGGTAGACCTGCCAGTTTCCCGGCAGGGGGCCGTCAACTTTCAACGTGCAACCGCGCGAACCATCTATCGGTGTGGTAGGGCCATTGCACACTCCCACCGGGACGAACACCACATTCACCCCTCCCTGGGGCTGCCCTCCTGCTCTGACGAAAGCCTTGAGGTAAGCGGAACCTGATCCAACGCACTTGACGGAGGTCAGGGCGTAAGGGAGCGATGGGGTTGGAGGTGGAGCAGGGGTCGGGGTTGGGCG
>DAOUCW010000264.1:0-5529 GCA_034431695.1 Anaerolineae bacterium
CCTGAAGCGCTATCGGGTTGATGTTAGCTACTGGGAGGGGACCCTCAAAATCGGAGAGGCCCTGCGCAAACTCTTCATTTCCTTCAGCGTTGGGGAAACCATGCTGGAGGCCAGAGCCACACCCATCGCCTGGGCTGCAGCGATCACCTTCCTCCTTTCCCTTCTCCTCTTAGCCTTCCGCAGGAGGAAAGCAGCCCTGCTCCTCGCCCTTTACTTCTTCGTCCCCCTCGTTGCCATCCTCGCCCTGACCTACCGCTCGCCCAAATTCAATCCCCGCTACCTCATGTTCGTCTCCCCTGCTTTCTTCATGGTCATAGCGGGGGCAATTGCGGAAATCCCCAAGCCCTTGCCTCTCGCCATCCTCCCCCTGGCCCTGTGCCCCCTGATCCTCTCCGACTACAACCTCCACTTTGACCCGGCTTTCACCAAACCCGATTTCCGGGGAGTCGCCCGCTACATTCAGAAACACAAACAGCCCGACGAGCTGGTGATCCTCGTCTCCGGCCACATGTATCCGGTTTTCTCCTATTACTTCGGGGACGAAGGATGGGTTCCACTGCCGGCCCTGCGCATCCTATCAACCCGGGATGTCCTGGATCTCAGCGTCGGGGGAAAGCTGAATGAGATCTTCAAGGGGAAAACGGGGGCCTGGGTTGTCCTCTGGCAGGACGAAGTTGTGGACCCGAACGGCGTCGTGCTGAAGCTTCTGGACAGATATGCCAGGCCCATCCCTGTGGATGCTTCCTTCTGGCACGTCCGCCTGCGCCACTATTCAATCCCTCCCGGGGCTGTCTTCCCCTCTTTCCCTGAACCCGAGCACAGAACCGAGGTGAACTTCGGCGGGAAGGTGAAGCTCCTGGGCTACGATTGGGACGGCAAAGTCCTCACCCTTTACTGGCAGGCCCTGAGCTCCACGGACAGGGACTACCAGATCGCCCTCAGGGTCACCGATGAGGATGGAATCCCGTGGGGGCAAACCGACCGCCGACCAGCCTCTTACCTCCATCCCACTTTCCGGTGGCGTCCGGGAGAACTCATCCCGGCTGAAATGGAGCTGCCGCTGCCTCCGGGTTCACCGCCCGGCAAATACAGGCTCTTCCTCAGCCTCTACGATTCTCAGACCCTCCAGGGGCTTGATATCCTGGACCCGATGGGAGCACCACAGGGGATCCAGGCTTTCATCGGAGAGGTGGAGGTGAGAGAACTGAAACCCCTCTCCCTTACGCCCTCGCTGGATATCCCCCTGACTCCGGAAATAGCCCTTCGGGGTTTCTCCCTGAACCCCCCGGAAGTATACCCCGGCGATTTCCTCACCCTCTCCTTCTTCTGGGAGGCAAAACGGAAGCCCCGCGCCGATTACTCCGTCAGGCTGATTTTCACGGATTCGGCCGGAAAAGAGGTGGAGAGGGAGTGCCTCCCGGCCGGCAGGGGTTTTCCAACTTCCCGCTGGCCCGAAGGTGCTGTGGTGGCGGGAAAATGCCTCCTGCGAGTCCCACCCTCGGCAGAGGAAGGCCCGGCTACCATTTCGCTCCGCTCGCTGAATTTGACCCAGCCTCTGGCATCGGTCCAGGTTAAGGGGGTAAAGAGGAGTTTTGTCCTCCCGGAGCCTTCCATACCGGTGAAAGCAACTTTCGGGGATGTGGCAGAGCTGCTCGGGGTTGACCTTTCGCCTGTCCCTGCGAAACCCGGAGAAAGGCTGGCCGTAACTTTATACTGGAAAGCCCTGGGGGAAACGGAGAAATCCTGGACCATCTTCGTGCACCTCCTCGGCCCGGACGGCCGCCTCTTAGCCCAGGACGATAGCCTCCCCGCTCGCGGTGAACGCCCCACAACGGGATGGCTCGCAGGAGAAGTGGTGGAGGATCGGCACTTCATAGCCATCCCTCCAGAACTCCCTCCCGGCCTATACAGGCTGGAAATCGGCCTATACGATGGTTCAGCCCCCGGGATGCCGAGGCTTCCGGTGGGCAATGAAGAGAGCGTCATCCTTGAAGTTGTAGAGGTGAGATGAGGGGTTACAGGGAATTCCTCACGCTGGCGGTGATAGCCCTCGCTTTCCTCCTTCAGTGCCTGTGCCTGGGGAAGCCGGGTCTCTGGCACGATGAAGGCATAAGCTATTACCTGGCTTCCCTGGGCCTGAGGGAACTCTTCAGGGAAGCGGGGAAGATGGACCACCCCCCGCTTTACTTCCTCCTGCTCCATTTCTGGATTGGGATTGCCGGGAAAGATGAATTTTCGCTCCGGTTCCTCTCGGTCTTCTGGGGGGTGATAAGTGTGGCGCTGCTTTACCCCCTGGGCGTGAGGATTTTTCGGGCCGGGAACGCCCGGCTCGCCATGCTCTTCCTGGCCTTTTCCCCTTTCTTCGTCCGCTATGCCCAGGAAGTGAGGGGGTATACCCTCTGGGTCGCCCTGACCCTTGCCTCCTTCTACTTCCTGGGCCGGGGGTGGAAGGAGAACCAGTTGCGCTTCTGGCTTGCCTATACCCTCTCAGCCCTGGGTGCCCTCTACACCCATTTCTTCTCGGTTTTCGTCTTAGCCTCCCAGGCCGCTTACATTCTCCTGAGGCGACTGCTCCGGGCTGATGGCAGGCTCTTCCCCACACCCAGGCTTGCCCTGGGACTCTCGTTTTTATCCATAGCCACAGGCTTCTCCCCCTGGCTTCCGAAAGTTTTCTCCCAGCTTGAGCTAAATGCCACCTACTGGCCCGGCACCCTCAACGTGGGCAAAGCCCTCGGGGAATGGCTCCTCGCTTTCGCAGTGGGGGAAACTTTGAAAGGGTCATGGGCGGAGGTTGGAGCAGGTCTCTTCCTTGTTCTCACCCTGACGGGCATGGTCGCCGGCTTCTCAGCCTACAGGAGCGGGAAGCACCGCTACTTCACATTGTTCTACCCCTCCTTTGAAGTGCTGCTTTTTGCTTTCATGCTCTTCTCCTTTACCTTCAACCGCCCAAAATACCACCCTCGCTACCTCCTCCCCGCCATCCCCCTCGCCATGCTCCTCCTTGCCGGAGGGGTTAATTTCCTGAAAAGCAGGCTTCCTCGCCTCTCGGCTCTGCTCCTGCTGACCTTCCTCTGGACCAACATCCTCTCCCTGCGGAGCTATTACCTCAATCCCGCCCTCTCCAGGGATGACTTCCGCTCCGTTGTGGATTACATGACCATTAACGCACAGCCCGGGGATGGGGTGATCTTAGTGGGAGGGCACTTCCTGCCGGTCTTCGAATACTACAACCGAGCGGGCCTGCGGGCTTACCCGGTCCCTCCCGGCCTTCTGCCCAGGGTGAACGAGCCCCTCAATTCCTGGGAGGCCTCAATGTTCCTGAACGAAGTGGCCTTCCGCCACAGGAGGGTTTGGCTCCTCCTCTGGCAGGAAGAACTGGCCGACCCTCGCCACATTGTGGTTGACCTTCTGACCACTTACGCTGAGAGGCTTCCGGTATCCCTGAAGATAGATCGCGGGCCGGCACTGCTGCTCTTCTCCCTGGAGAAAACGCGGCGCTTCCCGCCCACTCCACCCATTACCCACGCTTTCAGAGCGAAGTTCGGGGATAACCTGGAGCTCGTGGGTTACGACCTCGGGGGGAGCGGCTGGGTGCGCTACCACCACGACGAACGCTCCTCCTTCCGCAGGGGAGAGACGATCTTCCTGACCCTTTACTGGAGGGCCAGCGGGCCTGTCAGCCGCAACTACTCCGCTTTCACCCACCTCCTTGACGGCGAAGGGAAATTCTGCAGCGGAATGGACAGGCTTCTCGGGGAGGGTTTCTACCCGACTTCCCGCTGGATCCCGGGCGAAATTTACTGGCAGGACTATCCCCTGCCGGTTCCTCCCGACCTCCCGGAAGGCCGTTACCTGATAGAAATCGGCCTTTATGACCTCAAAACAATGGAACGCCTGCCCGTGCTGGACGAATCCGGAAACCCGGCAGGGGATAGGGTAATACTGCAGGCTGTGGAGATAACGAGGTAAAAACCCCTCACTGCGGTGAGAAGCGGATGTGGATTACATCCCCGTCCTGAACCACGTAATCGCGGCCTTCAATCCGCACCAGGCCACGGTTGCGGGCCTCGGCCCAGGAGCCGGCCTCCACGAAGTCCTTCCAGTTTATGACTTCCGCCCTGATGAATCCCTTCTGCATGTCGGTGTGGATCTTACCTGCCGCCTCCCAGGCAGTGGTCCCGTAGCGGACAGGCCAGGCCCTGACTTCCCGCTTGCCGGTGGCAGTGAAGAAGGTGATCAGCCCCAGGAGCCTGTAACTTGCCCTGACCAGCCGGTTCAAGCCGGGCTCCTCAAGGCCCATCTCCCTGAGGTAAGCCCTGGCCTCCTCCTCGGGCCAGCGGGCCAGTTCCTCTTCAAGGGGAGCGCACAGCACCACTGCTTCTGTGCCCTCCTCGGCAGCCTTGCTCCGCACCCTGGAAGCCAGCTCACCTCCATCCGGGAGGTCGCTCTCCGAAACGTTTGCCACGAATATCCTGGCCTTCCCCGTGAGGAGGTTCAGCTCTCTGACCAGGGCCTGCCCCTCCTCCCCATCCCAGTTAGCGGCCCTCTTCCCCAGAGCCAGGTGCTCGTGCAGGCTCTCCAGAAGCTCAAGGGTCTCCTTGAACTCTTTGGGGTTAGCTTTGGCCGCACTCCTCACCCTGGCCAGGCGGTTCTCCACCGTCTCCAGGTCCGCCAGAGCCATCTCCGTGTCCAGAACCTCTATGTCCACAATGGGGTCAATTTCTGGAAAGGGGTGGGGGACATCAGGGGCCTGGAAGCACCGGACCACCATGGCTATGGCGTCAACGTTGCGGATGTGCCCGAGGAACCTGTTCCCGAGGCCTTCGCCCCTGTGGGCGCCTTTCACCAGGCCGGCGATGTCCACGAACTTTATGGTGGCAGGGGTCACCATTTCGGGCTTGACAACTTCCGCCACGGCCAGCAGCCGCTCATCAGGGACGGCCGCTATGCCAACGTTGGGCTCAATGGTGGTGAAGGGATACTTCGCCACCGCAGCGTTAGCCCTGGTCAGGGCATTGAAGAGGGTGGATTTTCCGGCATTCGGGAGGCCAACTATGCCGATCTCCAGGCTCATGACTCCTCCGGAGCTTTCGTCCTGTGGGCTTTGGGGATGGCTAAGAAGAAAGTGCTCCCCTTGCCCGGCTCGCTTTCAACCCACACTCTTCCCCTGTGCTTCTCGGCCACAGTCCTGACGAGGGCAAGGCCAAGGCCACTGCCCCTTACGCCCAGAGCTTCGGCCCCCTTGCCCCGGTAGAACTTCTCAAAAATGCGGGGCTGATCGGAATAGGGTATTCCGATGCCGGTATCCTGAACCCTGAGCACCCAGAAGCGGCCCGCATCATCCACCGAGACCGTGATCCTGCCAGGGGCTGGCGTGTATTTTATGGCATTGTCCAGAAGGTTCACAATCGCCCTCTTGACGAACTCCCGGTCGCCAGTAAAGGGGTAAGCTTCTTCCAGGGTCACCTCCAGGGAAAGGCCCTTCTCCCTGGCCCTGTCGGCCACCTCGGCCACGGCCTCTTCCACAAG
>DAOUCW010000265.1:0-14621 GCA_034431695.1 Anaerolineae bacterium
GCACTGCTGGCAGGCGGAGAGGAGCAGTTTTGCGCCCGTCGCCTGAGCCTCGGCTATGCGGCGCCTGGCCACCGCTGCCACCAGGTCCTTATCCGCCATTTCCACGTCCCCTCCCCCACCGCAGCAGAGGGAATACTGATGGTGGTGTTCCATTTCCACCAGTTTGACCCCCGGGATTGCCCGGATGATCTCCCGCGGAGCTTCGTATACCCCGCTGGTCCTTCCGAGGTCGCACGGGTCGTGGTAAGTTACCGTTTCCTCCAGCGGGCGGAGCGAGATGGCTCCAGCCCGGAGGAGTTCGGCCAGGAGTTCGGTGATGTGCACTACTTCAAAGCCCAGCGGCTCCCCCAGGATGCGAGGGTAATCGTGCTTCCAGGTGTGGTAGCAGGACGGGCACGAGGCGACCAGCCGCCGCGCTCCGGTCCGGCGGACGGCCTCCAGGTTGTGGCGCATTGTCTCCACTGCCTCATCGCCCATCCCGGCAATTATCAGGGGGAATCCGCAGCACCACTCCTCCCCCCCGAGGGTCAGGTAGTCCACTCCGGCCTTCTCCATCAATTGCACTGCGCTCTGGGGGATGGAATAGCACTGAGGGTAGAAGGAGGCCACGCAACCGACGAAGTAGACAACTTCGGCCCGGCTTTTCCTCCCCACTCCTTCCGGGATTTCGGGGAGGTTCTCGCTCCAGATTAGCCGGCTGGCGTTTTCATCGCCGGAGATGTTGTGGCTGGCCAGGAAGGTCTCGCGGAGCCTGTCAAAGATGGCCGGGTAAAAGCCCTGCCGGACCAGGTCCCGGCGCATGGCTATCCACAGCTCGCGGGTCTGAATGTGGGCGGGGCAGACAACGGCGCAGCGTCCGCAGAGAGTGCAGTCATACACTCCGGTTGAGTGGGTCTGGAGGGCTTTCGTGTCGGGGGGCTTCGGGCCGAAGAAGCGGGCCGGGAAGCTCCATTGCCCCCGCACGAATTTCCTCGTTGCTTCAATCTTGCGGAGCGGGGTTATGGCATCCAGTTCCGGTTTCTCGGCGAAAGTTGGGCACCAGCGGACGCACTCCCCGCATCGGGTGCAGGCATCCAGGGCCATCAGTTGCTGGAAGGTGAACGGCGTTTCCCCCAGGCCGTGACCTCTCTCTTCCGCCTTCGCTTTCTCCTGCTGGACTCCGTCTGCGGTTGCCATCAGAGCCGTGGCCACAGCGTGAAGGAACTTGGAATAGGGGATTGTAACGATGATAGCGGAGGTGAGCAGCCCGTGGCCCAGGAATAGCCACCGGTGAAGGCTCTCCCACGGCAGGTTCCAACCGTAGATCAGCCGGGAGAGCGGGTAGCCGATGAAAGCCATTTGTGGGGCAGGCCCTTCGTATCCGGCATTCAACCGGACGATTTCGGTGATCCAGCCGGTGAGGAGTATGAGCCACAGGGCAGCCACCATCCAGTTGTCCATAGCTCCGGTTCGGAGCTGGGCGGGGCGGACCAGGTAGCGGCGGATGGTGTAGAAGAGCAGGCCGGCCGTCATCATCACACCACCGATTTCGTTCAGCAGGGCTGTAGCCGGATGGTCGGCGGTATACCACATGGCGATCCACGGTATGTGGCCGAGGCGGAAGAAGTGGTTGAGCACTTTTTCCGAGAGGGCAGCGAGGCCGGATAAGGTCATGAGGAGAAGGAAGCCGTTGAGGAGGAGGAAGTGGCTGAGCCAGCGCCATCGGCTTGTCTGCCAGAGGCGGCGGTTGAACCAGGCCTCGGTGATGAAGGCTCTGAGGATGGTGGAGAACCGGCGGCTGAAGATCGCCCCGAGGGTTCGTCTCAGGAGGATGAGGAATTTTCGCCAGGCAGATGTCACCTCTGCCCCTTCCACTCCGCCCCGAAGCCAGATGCTTGCCACATCGGCGAGGCCGGCAAGGAAGAGGAGCATCAGGGGTATGTGTATGGTCCAGAACAAAGCTTCTGCATTCACTGCAGGTCCTCCGCTAAAAGGTTAGATCGCCCGGCCTGGGCTGAAAGAAGGGCGAATGGGGGGCGGCTGCCCTCCGCTGCAGTGGTCAGGGAGCTCTACCCGGGGAATTTGTCCCCTGGTAAATTTCCGGCTTGAGGACGGCTATATACGGCAAGTTGCGGTAGAGTTCTCCGAAATCGAGCCCGTAGCCGATGACGAACTTGTTGGGGATTTCAAACCCCACGTAATCCAGAGGGATGGGGATTCGGCGGCGCTCCTTTTTATCCAGCAGGGTGCAGATGCGGAGGGAAGCCGGGTTGCGAGCCTTCAGGATCCTGGTGAGGTAATCAAGGGTCAGGCCCGTGTCAATTATATCCTCCACGATGAGGACGTGCCTTCCCGATATGGGGGTGTCCAGATCCTTCAGGATCCGGACGACACCGCTGGTTTCGGTGGCGGCGCCGTAGCTTGATGTAGCCATGAAATCCACTTCGTGGGGGATGGAAATATGCCTTATGAGGTCGGCCATGAACATGAAAGCGCCTTTGAGCACTCCCACCAGGATGGGCTTTTTCCCCTCGTAATCGCGGGAGATCTGTTCCCCCAGTTCCCTGATCCTGGCCTGGAGGGTTCTCTCGTCAATCAGGATTTCGGCGATGTCGTTCTCCAGCACGGTTCCCTCCTTCAGGAGTGGATTTGCCAAAGCAGGCATCTTCGGGTATAATTATAACAGAAATCGGGGCGTGGCGCAGCCTGGGAGCGCACTTGAATGGGGTTCAAGTGGTCGCCGGTTCAAATCCGGCCGCCCCGACTTTTTTTATTTCATCTGGAGAATAAAAAGATGAGCCCTCAACCCTCCATGCTCGGAGCACGAGGGGTGAGGGCCCGCGTTCCCGGGCAGTGGGAAGCCCTTTCATCCGGCGCAGCGCGGGGCTTGAATTTGACCTCTGCCCCCTTTTCCGGGGTTTAAGCCCGGGCTGCAGCGAAACGCTCGTAGATGTAATTTACAGCGTCGCCCACGGTTTGGATCTTCTGGGCTTCTTCATCGGAAATTGTCCCGCCGAAGGCTTCCTCAAAAGCCATGACCAGCTCAACCAGGTCCAGCGAGTCGGCCTCCAGGTCCTCGCGGAAGCGGGCTTCCAGCGTCACTTTATCCCCGGGGACCCCCAGGACTTCCACGATTATCTTCTTGACCTTCTGGAAGATCTCTTCCTTCGTCATCGTGGCCCTCCTCCTTGCATCTTGTTTGGTTTCATAGAAAATTAACCCTTGCGGGCGAGGGGAGTTGCATCGGCCTGAAACTATCGGGATACTTTGAGGGTTTTAAAGTGTAGAGAAAACCGGAAAGCGAGGAGGTATGATGGAGGAGCTTGTAGACCTCTACACTGCCAGGGTTCTTGCAGGAGATGAGAAAGGAGCCGAGGAAATAGTGGAGCTTTTCCCCGGTGAGACGGGGGATTTGAGGGAACTTCTTGGGCTTGTAAAAGAGCTCAGCCTGATCTACAGGCCTCTCAGGCCTTCCGCAAGGTTCAGGGAAGACCTGCTCAGATTGCTCAGGGCGAGGTTCAGGCCTTCACCTCTGAACGTTTTGGTCCGCTGGGCTCGCCAGCACAGGCAGGAAATAGCTATTGGCGCTGCCATTGCAGGTTCCGCCTGCTCCATCGTGGGTATAATTGCTTACTTTACCAAGGTCAGGAAGGCGGCGGCTTAGTTTCCCCCCAGCGGGAATACAGCCTGTGCTCGATCCCGAGCACATCCAGCACTTTTCCCACGATGAAGTCGGTTATATCCTCTACTGAGCGAGGCCTGTGGTAATAGGCCACCATGGCCGGGAGGATTACAGCCCCGGCCTGTTTTGCTTTCATCATGTTCTCAATATCCATCAGGGAGAGGGGGGTCTCTCTGGGGACCAGGATCAGGGGTTTGCCCATTTTCAGGGCATTTTCGGCTGCCCTGGTGATCAGGTTGTCGGCGTAGCCGTGAGCTATGGCGGCGAGGGTCTTCATGGAGCAGGGGATCACCACCACGGCGTCGATCGGGAACGAGGAGCTGGCCAGGGGGGAAGAAAAATCGTCCTCCCGGTAGGAATAAGAGCAGGGGAAATGAACGTTTTCCCCGAGTTCAAACTTTATCACTTCCCATGCGTTTCGGGAGATTATCAGGTGGGTTTCGTGTTCCCGGAGGTTCTCAAGGAGCCTCATGGCCAGTGGAGCTCCTGAGGCCCCGGTGATACCGACCACAATCCTCAATTTTCCTCCTCAAGCGAAAAGGCGGGGATGGATGGGAGTCGAACCCACCGTGGCTGCCTTTATGGCACCCACCTACGGTTTTGAAGACCGCGGGGCCCACCGGGGCCCAACCACCCCCGCTTTCACTTAAATTATACCCATTTGAGCCTTTCGTGCAAGCCTAAAGCCAGGGCAAAGCCGAAGTCGGCTTCAGGCGCTTTGACAAAGGGGAGGTGAAGTGGTATTATATTGAGCGGACTCAAGGGAGAGGGACGGGAGGAAAGGGATGCTCCGTCCCTCAATTTTTTTGCGAGGTATTGAAACTGTGAGACGAATTTCAATCAGCATTCTTCTCGTGGTCCTGGCTTTAACAGCCTGCTCCCCCGCTCCGGCGGCTACCCTTCCGAAACCCACCCTTCGCCCAACTTTCACCCCAACTCCCCTGCCTTTCACCCCCGTTGTATCACCCATTCCATCTCCCACCCCCTCACCGGAACTTTCACCAGAAGCCTCCGGTGAGCTTCCTCCCCTGGAGCTGGCTGACCGGCCTGCTCTGGAGCTCAGAGATTGGCCGCGTCCTCAGGATGACAACGGCCGGGGAGTCCATTTTCTGGCCCAGCCCTATTTCTCCGATGAGGAGCTCGACCTGAACGTGGCCCGGGTCAAAGAGCTCGGCCTCAAGTGGTGCGTGGTGCACTATGGCGATGAAATCCAGCTGGAAAGGGCAGCCCGTCGCTTCAAAGAGGCCGGGGTGACGGTGGTATGGCGGAAAATGCTCAGCCCCTATCAGCAATATTACGATTGGGGGCGGGACATCAAAATCCTCCTGGATATGGGCATGCCCCCCTACATGCAGATCTACAACGAGCCGAGCCTCCCGGCCGAATGGGGAGAGCGCCCCATAGATAAGGAGCTCTTTCTGGAGAATTTCCTGCAGGCGGCGAGGGATGTATACAACAGCGGGGGATTTGTGGGCCTGCAGTTCGTAAATAAGGAGTGGCTCAGAGATGCACTGCGGGCTATAAAAGCCCGGAAAGGTGATAAAATTTTCTACAGGATGTTCTTCGTCGCCCATTCCTACGGCCTGAACCACCCTCCCGATTACCTTGAAGACGAGAACGGGGTCATGGGTTTCCTGAGCTTCGTGGAGGTCTTCCGGGAAGAAATCGGCTTCATACCGCCCGTGATAATCGGCGAAGGGGGGTGGAAGGTGGGCTCCGATGAGGACAAGCGCTACCCCCCAGTTGACGAGATCAGGCACAGGGATTACCACATTGAAGTATACAACTGGTTCTGCACGGGGAAGATGTCCGACGGCCGTCCTCTTCCCGATTTCCTCTTCGCCTTTTGCCCCTGGCTTCTCTCCAGCAAGCTGGACGACAGGGCCTGGTTTGATAGCTTTGCCGGGGACCGCACTCTCCTCATTGAGGCTCTCAGGAACATGCCACCCTGCCGGAGGAAGTTCTCATGGGAGAAGTGATCCGCTTCACCTGGGTTGAAACATCCTGGGGCTGGATGGCCATAGCCTTCTCGGATCGGGGTCTCGTTGGCACCACGTTGCCCTGCCCCGGTAAGGAGGAAGCCATCCGGAGGCTTCTCTCTTCCTGGCCCCAGGCCTCTCCGGAAGGAGAGGCCCTGAGGGAGCTGAAGGAGTCCCTCGTCAGGTATTTCAACGGCGAGAGGGTGGATTTCAGTTTCCCCCTTGACCTGCGGACCGGCACGGCTTTCCAGAGGAGAGTTTGGGAGGAGGTCAGGGGCATACCGTGGGGGCAGACGGCCACGTATGGGGAGGTGGCGGCGAGGGTGGGAAAGCCGGGCGCCGCCAGAGCAGTGGGGCAGGCTCTGGCCCGCAACCCCCTGCCCATAATCATCCCCTGCCACAGGGTGATCGGAGCCTCGGGAAGCCTCGTGGGATTCGGCGGGGGGATTGAACTCAAGAGGAAACTCCTGGCCCTTGAGGGGAGCATCAGGCCATGAGGATCGGGATTGATGCCCGGATGGCCTATTACAGCAAGGCGGGGATAGGCCGCTACGTGATCAATCTGGTCAGGGCCCTCAGGGAACTTGAGCCTCCGGAAGAATTCGTTATACTTCAGAGCCGCAGGGATAAAACCCCGCTGGCTTCTCCCCCCTTCAGGACTTCTTACCTCTGGACTCCATCCCACCACCGCCTGGAGCAGATAACTCTGCCCCTTGAACTCTGGCCCCACAGGCTCGCCCTCCTCCACAGTCCCGACTTCATCCCGCCCTTCCGCTTCCCCGGCCTCTCGGTCATAACCGTCCATGACCTCGCTTTCCTGATTTACCCCCAGATCCTGACCCGCGAGAGCATCCGCTACTACGGTCAGATTGAAGAGGCCGTGGAGAGGGCTGACCACATAATAGCCGTATCGGAGTGGACCAAGAAGGACCTGATGGAGCGCCTGGGGGTTCCGGAGGCCAAGATCACCGTGGTCTACGAAGCTGCTGAGGAAGTTTACCACCCCATTGACCCTCAGGAGGCCAGGCGCAGGGTTCAGGAGCTCTTCAGCATCGGCGAACGCTTCATCCTGTTCGTGAGCACCATAGAACCCCGCAAGAACGTGCCAACCCTCCTCAAGGCTTTCAAGATCGTGCGGGAGAGGTGCCGGGAGGAAATAAAGCTCGTCCTGGTGGGGGGAAAGGGGTGGCTCTCGGAGAGAGTTTTTGAGATGGTGGATGAGCTCAACCTCCGCAGGGATGTGCTCTTCCTGGGCTTCGTCCCGGCCGAAAGGCTGCTTTATCTATACAACGCTGCTTCCCTGCTGGCCCATCCGGCCCTCTACGAAGGTTTCGGCCTGCCCATCTTAGAGGCGATGGCCTGCGGTTTGCCGGTGGTGGCCTCCAACGTGGCTTCCATCCCTGAAGTCACCGGAAGCGCAGCCCTGCTGGTGGATCCGGAGGACGAGGAAGCCCTCGCTGCGGCCATGAGGCGCATCCTCAAGGAGCCCGAGATCGCTCAGGAACTCCGGGAGAAGGGGCTGAAGAGGGCTTCCCTCTTTTCCTGGAAGAAGACGGCCGTTCAAACCCTGCAGGTCTACCGGAAAGTGCTGGGGGTAAAATGAGGAGGCTTCTGGCCATAATGCCGGTGATGCCTTACCCGCCCCATCAGGGAACCAACATCCGCAACTACAACATCCTCCGCCACCTGGCTGACGAATACGAAATCCACCTCCTGACCTTCCACGAGGGTCGGGAGCCTGTGATCCCGGGCCCGTTGAGGGAAATATGCCGGGTTGTGGAAGCGGTGCGTAACCCCGACCACTCCCTCGCAAAGCGCCTGGTCCGCCTCTTTTCTTCCCCGCTGCCCGATGTGGTCTACCGCAAGGCTTCCCCCCTCCTTCTGGAGCGACTGAAGGAACTCACCGCAAGGCACAGCTACGACATCGTCCACGTTGAGGGAATAGAGGTGGCTCAATACGGGCTCTGGCTTGCAGGCCAGAGGAAGGGCCGGAAGCCAGGCCTGGTCTTCGGGGACCAGAATGCGGAGTATCTCCTCCAGAAGAGAGCCTTTGAGACCGATATCCGGCAGCCCCGCTACTGGGGGGCAGCCTTTTACTCCCTCCTCCAGTGGGGCAAGCTGGCCCTCTACGAGGCAAAGGTTTGCCGCACCTTCGATCGGGTTGTGGCCGTATCAGAGGCCGACAGGGAAGCGCTCAGGAGGCTGGTCCCGGGGCTTGATGTCCGGGTTGTCCCCAACGGAGTTGATGTGGATTTTTACGCCAAAACCATCCCTCAGGAACCGCCCCTGCCCAACTGGAGCCCTCACGCTCTGGTTTTCACCGGCAAGATGGACTTTCGCCCCAACGTGGATGCAGTCCTCTGGTTTGCCCGGGAAGTCCTTCCGAGGGTCAGGGAAAGCTATCCCGATGCCCATTTCTACATCGTGGGCAGGAACCCTCACCCGCGGCTGAAGCCCCTCATGGCCCGGGGAGACGTGACGGTCACAGGCTATGTGGAGGACATACGCCCCTTCCTGGCTCACGCTTCGGTCTTCGTTGTCCCCATGAGGATTGGGGGAGGCACCAGGCTCAAATTGCTGGAAGCGATGGCCATGAAGAAGGCGGTCGTTTCCACAAGCCTGGGGGCCGAAGGGTATCCGTTCCAGCACGGCCGCCACCTCCTCCTGGCCGATGAAGCGGGAGCTTTTGCCGAGGCCCTCTGCACGCTCTTAGGGAACGAGGCGGAGAGGGCGAGGCTCGGGGAAGAAGCCTTCAAGCTCGTAAACGAAAGATACCGGTGGGAAAGGATAATCGGCGCTCTGAAGGATACTTACCGGGAGCTTCTTGCCCCATGAGGAAGCCCTTCGCCCTGGCCAACTGGAAAATGGCCATGACCATAGCCGAGACCAGGGATTTCATCCGCAGGTTCTTACCCCTGGTGGAAGGCCTGGCGGAAAGGGTGGACATTGTGATATGCCCGCCCTTCACAGCCCTCTACGTAGCCTCGCTGGAGCTTGAGGGGAGCGGTGTTCAGCTTGGAGCTCAGAACCTCCACCCTGGTCCGGGGCTGGCCTGGACCGGGGAAATATCGGCGCAGTTGCTGGCCGATGTGGGTTGCAGGTGGGTCATGCTGGGGCACTGGGAGCGCCGCCGCCACTTCGGTGAGGACGATGAGCTTGTGAGCCGCAAGGTGCGGGCAGCCCTTGAGGCCGGGCTGCGTCCGATCCTGCTGGTGGGAGAGCCTGCGGATTACCGGGGAGGATCGGAGCTTTTCCTTGAAAGGCAACTGGAGATTTTAACCCGTGGGCTTTCAGCCGGGGAAATTGAGAAGATGGTGTTCGTCTACGAGCCGGAGGGAGCCATAGGGGTTGAGGAGCCGGCTTCTCCGGAGCATATAAACAGGGGCTGTGCCTTCGTGAGGGAGAAGCTTCGGAGGACCTTCGGGGATGCAGCCGAGAGGGTTCGGATAATCTACGGCGGAAGCGTTTCCCCCGAATTCGCCCCTGCGATCCTTTCCCTCCCCGAGGTAGACGGCCTCGGTGCAACCCGGAAGGGCCGCGACCCCGAAACTTTCGCCTCAATCGTCAGGATGATTGCGGAGTTGCGGCTCGGCCTGAGGGCTGGGAACAACTGCCTCTGAAATTCGCCTATACGCCACGGAAGCACCGTAGCCTGTGAGGCTGCCAGGCTGTTCATTCCTTGACAAAGGCTCCCCCTTTGTGTATCCTTAAACCAAAATTTCCGGGGGGAAGTTCATGGAGGAGTTAAAATACTGGCTTGGCTTCAGCCTGGTGAAAGGCATCGGTCCGGTCCGGTTCAGGAACTTGTTGGAGCATTTCGGGAGCGCCATGGAGGCATGGAACGCACGGCCGGAAGAACTGGCCCGGGCGGGACTGGACCGCCGTTCCCTTGAGAACCTCCTGACCCTCCGGAAGCGCCTGTCCCTTGACCGGGAAATGGAAAGGGTGCAGAAGGAAGGGATCCGCCTGATAACCTGGAAGGACGAGGATTACCCGTATAACCTGCGCCACGTTGATAACCCACCTTTCCTCCTGTTCGTGAAGGGGGAGCTCAAGCCCCAGGATGAGTGGGCCATCGCGGTGGTGGGGACGAGGAGGCCGAGCGTTTACGGCAAGGAGGCCACCCGTTTCCTCGTGGAACCCCTGGCCCGCAGCGGCATCACCATTGTGAGCGGCCTGGCCAAAGGGATAGACGGCCTGGCTCACCAGGTGGCGCTGGAGGCAGGAGGCCGAACGGTAGCGGTTTTAGGCTCAGGACTTGATATAATTTACCCGCCCGAACACAGAGCCCTCGCCCAGGCCATCGCTGAGAACGGGGCTCTGGTGAGCGAATATCCCCTTGGCACGCCACCCGAAGCGGTCAACTTCCCACCGCGCAACCGCATCATAAGCGGGCTCGCAAAAGGAGTCCTGGTGGTGGAAGCCGGAGAGACAAGCGGAGCCCTCATCACCGCGGAGTTCGCCCTGGAGCAGGATCGGGAAGTCTTCGCCGTGCCCGGCAGCATCTTCTACAAAACCTGCAGGGGGACCAACCGCCTCATCCAGCAGGGCGCCAAACTCGTCCTCTCGGCCGAGGATATCCTGGAGGAACTGAACATAACTGCAGTAAAGGCCAGGGAAGAAGTGAGAGCTGCGGTCCCGGCTACCGATACCGAGAGCCTGATCCTCTCCCATCTCTCCTCAGAACCGGTCCACATAGATGAAATCAAAAGGGCAACGGGCCTTCCCATATCTGAAGTCTCCAGCACTCTGGCCATAATGGAGATAAAAGGGCTGGTGCGCCAGGTGGGAGGAATGCACTACGTTCTTGCCAGGGAAAGCAGGGCGGAATACTTCGTTGACTGAAGGAGGTGGAAAGGCCATGTTTGCCCTGATACTCGCAGGGGGAACAGGGACCAGGCTCTGGCCCAAGAGTCGGAAGAACCGGCCGAAGCAATTCCTGGACATCGTGGCCAAGAACACCATGCTCCAGGAAACCTTCTCGCGCATAAGGCCCATCCTGGAGCCTGAACAGATCTTCGTGGTCACCAACAGGACCTATGCCCCAACCATAAAAGCGCAGCTCCCCCTTGTCCCTTCCAGGAACATAGTCACCGAACCGGAGGGCAAGGGCACTGCTCCCTGCATTGGCCTTTCGGTGCTATACATGCGGAGGGTGAAGCCGGACGAGGTCATGGCCTCGCTCCACGCCGACCACGTCATAGAAAAGGCTGAGGAGTTCAGGAAAGCCCTCCTGGCTGCGGCCAAAGTGGCGGAGGAAGGCTATCTGGTTACCCTGGGGATAAAGCCATCCTGTCCGGAGACAGGCTACGGCTACATATGCCAGGGTGAATTCTGGAAGGAAGTGGACGGCTTTCCGGTCCACCGCGTCCAGAGTTTCACCGAAAAACCCGATTACGAAACTGCCTGCCGCTTCCTGGAGCAGGGCAACTACTACTGGAACAGCGGCATCTTCGTCTGGAAGCTTTCCACCATCATGGAAGAATTCCGAGAACACCTGCCCAGGCTCTACTCCCAGCTCCTCCGGATTGACCAGGCCATAGGCACCGAAGAGGAGGAAAAAGTCCTGGAGGAAGTGTGGCAGGAAGTTGAGAGCGAGTCCATAGACCAGGGGATAATGGAAAAATCCTCCCGCGTGATGGTCATCCCGGTGGACATCGGCTGGAGCGATGTGGGCAACTGGGCTACCCTGGCCGACATCCTCCCCAAGGATGAGGCGAACAACGTGATAGTGGGCGGGGAACACATCGGAATAGATACCACTGGCTCCCTCCTCTACAGCACCAGGCGCCTCATTGCCACCGTCGGCCTCAAGGACATGATCGTGGTTGACACCGACGATGTGATCCTGATCTGCCCCAAGAACAGGGCTCAGGATGTCAAGAAACTGGTGGATAAGCTGAAGGGAGAGAAGATGGACGAATACCTTTAGAGGGGTGGAGGGATGGAGGAAACCATCACAGCCTACTGCATAAAGTGCAAGACCACAAGACCACTGGAAAACCCAGAGCCTGTATACCTCCCCTCGGGCAGGCCGGCCGTCAGAGGCCGGTGCCCGGTGTGTGGCTCGAACTTAACCAGGCTGGGGAGAATTCCCGCCCATTCGGAGCTTCCCGACCCGCCGGAGAAGGACCCCTACAAGCTGGTGATAGTGGAATCGCCGGCCAAAGCTCGCACTGTCGGCAAATTCCTGGGCAAGGGATACGTGGTCAAGGCCTCAATAGGTCACGTGAGGGACCTCCTCCGCTCCCGGCTGAGCGTTGACGTCAAAAACGACTTCAAGCCCTACTACGTGGTCCCGAAGGAGAAGAAGAAGGTGGTGGAAGAACTGCGGGAGGCCGTCCGGGGTGCCTCCGAGGTCTACCTGGCCACCGACCCCGACCGGGAAGGGGAAGCCATCGCCTGGCACCTCATGGAGGTGGCCCGGATACCCCGATCAAAGGCAAGACGCGTGGTCTTCCACGAGATCACGAAGACGGCCATAGAGGAAGCTTTCTCTCACCCCCGCACCATTGACATGAACCTGGTGAACGCCCAGCAGGCGCGCCGAGTGCTGGACCGCCTCGTCGGTTACATGCTAAGCCCATTGCTCTGGCGGAAAGTCCGCAACCGGACCTCCGCCGGGAGAGTTCAGTCCGTCGCCCTGCGCCTAATCGTGGAGAGGGAGAGGGAGATCCAGAACTTCGTCCCGGAGGAATACTGGACCATAAAGGCTGAGCTGGCCAAGCAGACGCCGGAACATCCATCCTTTGTGGCCAGGCTCGTGAGCGTTGACGGGAAGGAGCCTGAGCTCAAGAGCAGAGAGCAGGTTGATCCGATCCTGGCCGAACTGGAGAAGGCCTCTTACGTCGTCCAGAGCGTGAAGAGGGGGACCAGGAAGAGGAACCCCTCGCCTCCGTTCATAACCAGCACCCTCCAGCAGGAGGCCTCCCGGCAACTCGGCTTCACCGCCAAAAAGACCATGCTCATAGCCCAGCAACTCTACGAAGGCATACCTCTGGGTGAGGAAGGCCCTGTTGGCCTGATAACTTACATGCGCACCGACAGCGTCAACGTGGCTGAAGAGGCTCAGAAGGAAGCCCGCCGCTTCATCGCCGAACACTTCGGCGAGGAGCTGCTGCCGCCCAAACCGCCCGAATACAAGACCAGCGCCAGGGTGGCCCAGGAGGCCCACGAAGCCATACGCCCCACCAGCGTCTACCGCACCCCCGAATCGGTCAGGCCTTACCTGAACCGGGACCAGTTCAGGCTTTACGAACTGATCTGGCGCCGGTTCCTCGCCAGCCAGATGGCTCCGGCCATATACGATACCATTTCGGTGGAAATTGCTGCCGATTCCCGCTACCTCTTCAGGGCCTCGGGGTCAACCCTGAAATTCCCGGGATTCCTGGTGGTCTATCAGGAAGCCAGGGAAGAAGAAGCCCCATCCGAAGAAGAGACTGTGCCCATCCCGCCCCTTGAAGCCGATGAGCCCCTGGACCTCGTCAGGCTCCTTCCCGAGCAGCACTTCACCGAGCCACCGCCGCGCTACACCGAGGCCTCCCTCATCCGGACCCTTGAAGAATACGGCATAGGGCGTCCTTCAACCTATGCCCCCATCATTTCCACTCTGTATGCCCGGGGCTACGTCAAGAGGGATGGGAAGCGCCTCGTCCCCACCGAGATCGGCTTCATAGTCAACGACCTCCTCACCCAGCACTTTCCCGATCTCATCAACGTTGGCTTCACGGCGGAGATGGAGGAGGATCTGGACCGGATAGCGCGCGGGGAAAAGGATTGGGTGGGGATGCTGCGGGAATTTTACCATCCCTTCGCCGAAGCAGTGGCCCGTGCCGACAGGATAATTGAGAAGGTTGAACTGCCCCACGAAGATCCGGGCATAAAGTGCGAGCTCTGCGGGAGCCCCATGGTAGTGAAGTGGGGCAAGTTCGGGGAATTCCTGGCCTGCTCCAACTTCCCCGCATGCCGCAACACGAAGCCTTACCTGCCCAGGACAGGGGCCATTTGCCCCCTTTGCGGTGGCGACATCGTGGAGCGCAGGACAAGGAAAGGGCGCACCTTCTACGGATGCATCAACTATCCCGAATGCAATTTCACCTCCTGGCAGAGGCCGGTTCCGACACCCTGCCCTTCCTGCGGCGGTCTCATGGTGGAATCGGGCAAGAATGAAGTCCGTTGCCTAAACTGCGGTGAGACCCTGACCCTGGAAGAAGAGTCACCGGTGCCGGGTTAATCCTGGAGGTGCTCGTTGGAAAGGGTGCTGGAAGAGTTGCTCTCCTCGGCACCTCCCGATCACGCCCTCTGGAAGGCGTGGGAATACATGGCCTTCCGGGAGGAAGAAATAATCCCTCCGGTCCTGGACCTGGGCTGCGGCGACGGAAAATTCGCCCAGATCCTCTTCCCCTTCACCCTGGAATTTGGGGTTGACATAAACAGGGAAAGGTTGAAGAGAGCTGCCAGAGCTGGGGTATACCGTTTCTCCATCCAGGCCGATGCCCACCGCCTCCCTTTCAGGGACCAGTATTTCGGGACGGTCTTCAGCGCCTGTGCCCTGGAGCACATCCCCCGGGTTGAGATGGTCATTGAAGAAGTGGGCAGAGTGTTGAAGCCCGGGGGGAAATTCATCTTCAGCGTGCCGAGCCACCGCCTTGAGCGATACATCCTGGCCCCGAGGGCCAGAATTTCTCCCCTCCTTTCTTACGCAAGGCGGGGCCTCGCTGCGACCATAAACGCCATCCTGGGGATGCGCAATTTCTACCCCCCTTCCCGCTGGAAGGGCCTGCTCCTCAGGGCGGGGATGAGGTTGGCCCGCTTCCGTTACATTCTCCCTCCGAGGGCTGCTTCCTTCTGGGCCCATTCCTTTTTCTGGGGCAATCTCCTCTTCCCCCTCCTTCTCCTCCTCTACCGCACTCCCCTTAAGGCTGCCCTCCTTCAGAGCTTCGCCGCCATCCTCCTTCCCCTCCTGAAGGGGCCTGTCAGAG
>DAOUCW010000266.1:0-7928 GCA_034431695.1 Anaerolineae bacterium
CGCGACCCAGGGCTGCCGTGGTCAGCCCGCCCAGGAGGAAGGCTAAAGCATAGAGGCTGAGGGCTGCGGTGAGGGAGATGGAGAGCAGGTAACCCCCGAGGGTAGGGGCAATGGCTCCCGCTATCCTGGTCATCCCGCTCGCCCAGCCCATGCCCGTGGCCCGGACCTCCGTGGGATAGAGCTCGGGGGTGTAGGCGTAGAGGCAGCCCCACGCTCCCAGGCAGAAGAAGCTCATGAGCACGGCCGTTCCCAAGATTGAGGGGAGTCCCGTTGCCACCGCAAAGAGGTAAGTGAAAAGCCCGCTCAGGGCCATGTAGAGGGCGAGGGTTGGCCTCCTGCCCCACTTTTCCACAAGGTAAGCGGCCGAGAAGTAACCGGGGAGCTGAGCCAGGGACATCAGGAAAACGTTGGCGTAAGTCTGGAGGAAGGTGAAGCCGCGGGCCACGAAGATCTTAGGGAGCCAGATGAAGACCCCGTAATACCCCAGCGATATGGTGAACCAGACTATCCAGAGCATCAGAGTGACGGGCACAAGGTTTCCCCTCCAGAGGGCGGAAACTGTGACTCCGGCCCGGCGGGTTTCAGCCACAAGCCCTGGTATCTGCACCTCAACGCCGTTCTCTTCAGCGACCTTCTCGAGGACTCTGCGGGCTTCCTCCTCCCTGCCGCTTATGAGCAGATACCGCGGGGATTCGGGAACGTAACGGCGGATGAAGTAGATTATCGCACCAGGCAGGGCCGAAACCGCCAGGAGAGTCCTCCACCCAACCCTCGGGACGATGAGCCAGGCGAGGCCTGCCGCCAGAATGGACCCGATGGCCCAGAAGCTTTCCAGGATGACTAAGTAACGGCCCCGCTTCTCCCTGGGCAAGTATTCGGCGAAAATGGAATAATCAACCGGCAGCGTCCCGCCTACTCCGAACCCTGTCAGGGCCCTGAGGAGGGCGAGCACCGGGAAGTTAGGGGCCAGCGCCGAGAGGAAGCCGAAGACCGAGTCTACCAGGACCGTGAGCTGGAAGCCGAGCCTCCGGCCGATGTAATCGGAGATGGTTCCCCAGAACCAGGCCCCTGCCAGCATCCCCAGGAAAATGGCGGTGCCAAGGAAACCAGCCTGGGCCGTTGAAAGCCCCCACTCCTTCATCAGGGCCGGAATGACGAAGGAAATGATGAGGACTTCCATGGCATCGGCGGCCCAGCCAGCCCCGCATATGAGGAGCAGCTTGATCTGGAACCTCCCGAAACCTATCCGCTCAATGGCTTCTTCAAGGGTCAGCTTGTCCATTGTGGACCTCCTTTCACCACCTGAATCCGGCTCTCCTCAAGCCCAAAAGTATGAGGATACCCAGGATCGAGCCGAAGATAGTGCTGGCCGAAAAGGCCAGGACGAAAGTTCCGAGAGCCATGGTCTTGCGCAGGAAGACAGGGGCAATGACCAGCGCGCTCAGCGTTGAAGCTATGAGCCCGGTCCCAACTATTTCGCCCAGGGCAGCGATGTAAATGTTCTTAGTTAACCGGTAAGCCCAGCCGGCCAGAAAGGCCCCGATCATTCCTCCGGGAAAGGCGAAAATCGTCCCGAGATTGAGGGCATTGCGGATTATGGCCGTGGCCGTGGCAATGGCCAGAGCATACCATGGCCCCAAGATCACCCCCCCGATCACGTTGACCATGTGCTGAACCGGATAGATTTTGGTTATGCCAACCGGGATGAAGAAGGGGGAAAGAGCCACCGCAATGGCAGTCAGGACAACGGCATAGGCCACTTTCCTGGTCTCGGTCATTTTCTCACCTCCTTGAAATTTAATGCGAGATGAACCAGAAAGGCCACGATGAAGCTCGGGATTGAGGCTCCGAGCCAGGGGACAAGCCGCACCACCGCCTGGTAGACGGCTATCCCGAGAGCCCAGGCCACGATCCCCTTCCAGTTGAAACCGCCAGCGAACCAGTATTTACCCCCAGCCCGGTAGAGTTCATCGGTGGCATACTTCCTCTTCTCCACGAAGAAATACTGAGCGGCCAGGACCCCGAAGAGCGGAACGAAGACAGAGCCTATGAGGAGAAGGAAGTTCTCATACTGAGCTATGGGGACCGTAACCCCCAAGATGAAGCAGATGAGCCCGGTGGCGACCACCAGAACCCATTGGGGCACCCGGGGCACGATGTTCTGGCCCGAGACGGCAGCGCTGTATATATCGGCGAAAGCGTTATCGGTTTCGTCCACGAGGATCAACAACAGCGCTACCATCCCTCCGGCCAGGCTCAGGATAGCCGGAATCAGGTCGCCTGTCCCCAGAGCCAGGACGAAGAGAGCACCCAGGGCGTAGAACCAGACGTTGGCCACGAAGTAGCCCCAGTAAGTCCCCCAGAAGGCGCTCCCGGCCCTGCG
This sequence comes from Anaerolineae bacterium, assembly GCA_034431695.1. GTDB lineage: Bacteria > Chloroflexota > Anaerolineae > SpSt-600 > SpSt-600 > SpSt-600. Next base: position 2,384 of record DAOUCW010000266.1, read on the forward strand.
GGCGAAGCGATTGTAATCGGCCACAAGGGGCATCCAGGAGACAGGCATCGCTATTACCAGGTCAAGTCCGATGAGGAATGGCAGCTCTCCAGTCCCGGGCTTCTGCCACAGGCTCCGTATGTCGTAGTGGCTGAAAAGATACCAGGTGAGGTAAATTGTAATACCGTAGACGAGCCAGATGGCGAACTTCTCAATCCAGTCCCTCACTACCATGAGGGGACCACCTATGGCCATCAGGGTGCACCAGATTGAGAAAAAGGCAACCCAGGGGACGAAAGCGGAGAAGCCGAAGAGCCTCTGGGTGATCTGAGAGGCAGCCTCGGCCATTATTATGACCTCAAAGGCCCCCCAGCCGATGAGCTGGAGGATGTTGAGGATGGTGGGAATGTAGGAGCCCCTTATCCCCAGGACAGGCCGGATCAGCACCATGGTGGGGACGGCTTCCCTGCTCCCGATGTAGCCTGCCAGCGCCAGGAGCGCATTCCCTATGAGGGTTCCCAAAAGGATGGCAAGCATGGCCTCTTTCAACCCGAGGCCGGGGACGAGGAGAGAGCCGGCGAGGAATACGAGGAGCCCAACCCCTAAGCTTGACCAGAGGGCGAAGTAATCAATGAAACCCATAATCCTGTGGGTCTGGGGGACCGGTTCTATCCCCCACTCCGGAGGCCTCTGAATCTTAATGGGCGGCATCCCTTTCCTCCTTTAAGGAAATCAAAAAGGACCGCCAGCCGTAGAAGACTTGCGGTCCTGTAAAAACCGTCGCTTCCCTACGCTGGCATTACCCAGATCAGGTTCCGGGGTCGGCGGAGGTCCTTGCGGATTGTCCGCCCTCTCAGCCCGGCTCGCCCGAGCTCCCCCAGCGACCTTCAATATTCAGCTGTCACCACAGATTATAATCCACCTGGTTCCTGATGTCAAAACGGGAGAAACGTTGACTTGCCGCTGGGCTGTGGTAAAATTACGCCGGAGAGCTTCCCGGAGGTTCCCCCATGAATTACGGAGGACAGGCGGTGATTGAGGGCGTGATGATGCGGGGCGAAAGGGCCATGACCATTGCCGTTCGTTCCCCAAAAGGGCAAATCGTCCTCCACACCGAGCCCCTTGACCCCCGGATCTACCGGAGTTTCTGGGCCAGAGCCCCCTTCCTGCGGGGCCTGGTAATGCTGTGGGACGCCCTCGTCCTCGGAGTGAAGGCCCTCTTCTTTTCAGCCAATGTGGCCCTTGAGGAGGAGGCAGAAATAAAGGGGGTTTGGGCCTGGGGGACAGTCCTCCTTTCCTTCGCCATAGCCATAGCCCTTTTCTTCCTGCTCCCCGCCTTAGTGGCCGGATTGCTGGAAAGGTTCATACCCTCACCCCTCCTGAACAACCTCCTGGAAGGGGTTATGAGGCTTGGTCTCTTCCTTGGCTACATAGCTCTCGTGGGCCTGTGGCCCGACGTCAAGAGAGTGTTCGCCTACCACGGAGCCGAGCACAAAGTCATAAACGCCTACGAGAGCGGGGCTTCGCTGGAGCCTGAGGCAGTGCGAAGGTTCGGGACCGCTCACGCTCGCTGCGGGACAGGGTTCATCCTCTGGGTTGCGGTGGTTTCAATCTTCCTGTTCGCCCTGCTGGGCAAGCAAACCCTCCCCCTTCGCCTCCTCACCAGGCTCCTCCTCATACCTGTGGTGGTGATGGTTTCTTACGAGCTCATAAAGCTCGGCAACCGCTACAGCCACAACGGGCTGGTGAAAGCGCTGCTGTGGCCTGCTCTGGCCCTCCAGAGCCTGACCACACGCCAGCCCGATGAAAGCATGGTAGAGGTAGCCCTGGCAGCCCTGAAGAGATTGCTGGAAGTGGAGAAAGGAGAAAAACCCCTTGGCTACGGAGCTGATCGTATCCCTGCTCAGGAGACAATCCCTCTTTGAAGGCCTGAGCGAGGCGGAACTGAAAGAACTGGCAGACATCGCCAAAAGCGAACGCTTCCCCGAAAAAGCCCGCATAGTGGAGCAGGGAGAACTCAAGCCGGTCTATTACATAATCCTCTCCGGAGAAGCCATAGCCCGCTCCATAGATGAGTTCGGGAGGGAGAGACCAGTCCGCTACTTCAAAGAGGGCGATTCCTTCGGGGAGACATCCCTGCTGGTGGGGGAGCCGAGGGATGCCACCGTGATCGCCAGGACCGACCTGGAAGTCCTCTTCATTGAGAAAGGCGACTTTGAGGCGCTTCTCAGGCGCCGTCCGGAAATACGCAGGAAGCTCCGCCCCCGCCCCGAGGTCAAAAGACTCTGGGAGGCGCCCCGCTACGACTGGATGGTAGAGGGCGAAGTAACAGTCTGGCACGGGCACAGGCACTGGTCCACCCTCACCGGGTGGTTCCTCAGCTCTATCTTATTCTTTGCGTTTATTGCGCTCTTAACCTGGGGGATAATGAAGGTTAAGTGGGTTCTGTGCTGGGCTTTCCCCGGGCTCCTCTTCTTGGGCTGGGCCTTCTGGACCTCTCTGGAGCTGTGGAACTGGCTTTATGACCGCTACATCGTCACCAACAGGCGTGTCGCCCTGATAGAGACCATACCCTACCAGGTGGCGGCGCGTCAGGAGGCTCCCCTGGAGCGTATTCAGGAGATTGACATTCAGAAGAGTTTCCCCGGGACTCTCTTCGGGGTGGGGGACCTCATAATCTCCACCGCTGCTCGCACCCGCCCCATAGTGTTCAGCAACATAAGCAACCCGGAAGAAGTGGAGAAGATCGTCCAGGAGCAGAGAGCGAGGGCTCTCAGGTGGGAGAGAGCCGAGGAGAGGGGGAGGATAAAGAGGATAATGCTTGGAGAAGTGATCACCGCTGCGCCTCCATCCCAGCAACCCACAAAATCCCTCCCGCACTTCTTTTACGCCTTCCGTGGGGAGAAGCGGGAGCCTGACCAGGTCACCTGGTATACCCACCCCTGGGTCCTGATCAAAAAGATTTTCCTTCCCCTGTTTACCTCCGTCGCTTTGGGCCTGGCTTCAGGATTGGCTTTACCCTTTTTGCTCAGGCTGAAGGATTACATACTTATGAGGTTTTGCGCGTCCAGCCTTCTCATTCTCTCTTTCATTTTGAGTGCGCTCTGGCTCGTGACTATGGGGCTGGACTGGGCCAATGAGAGGTATATCGTTACGCCGAACCAGATCATAATGCTGAGGATTACGCCGTTGCTTCCTATTATCCCTCCGGTGTGGGTTCTGCAGAGAATCGAGCGCAAAATGGCCCCCATGGCCTCCGTTCAGGATGTGACCACAAGGATGAGCGCGTGGGGGCGTATCTTGAGGATTGGTGATGTCCTGATAACCACGGCCGCTCCGGCCGGAGTCCTTGAGTTCAAGAATGTCAGAGACCCTCTGAAGGTTCAGAACACAATCTTTGAGTTCCTCGAGCGCTTCCAGGAAGCCCAGAAGAGGGAGAGGATGAAAGAGACCGAGAGACTGCTGGAAGACTGGTTCCAGGTCCACAGGGAGGTTGACCACTCATGATCATAGGCTATACCGATTACAGACTCAGGCAGAGGGAATACCTCCTGGAAATAGCCAGGGCCATGACCTCAAAGCTTGACCTCAACGCCGTGCTGAGGCTGATCCTCAGGGCTTCGGCCGAGCTCCTGGCCGGGGAGATAGGGCTGATCGTCCTGAAGGAAGAGGATGGTGTGTTCCGGGTCAGGGCAAGCTACGGGATGGATCCGGTCCTCCTTCCCTACTTTGAGCCTTTCCTGGCCGAAATATATTTCCTCGGCGATGAAGGCCTATTCCTCCCATACCTTGAAATGCGCCTCAGGGCTGTTTCCATAGCGACCGGAATCCCCCTCCGTCAGGTCATTGCGCTGCCCCTCGTTGCGGAAGGAGAACTCCTGGGCGTAATTTATGTCTTCCGAACCACAGGCCTGGCCTTCTCCGAAGATGAGCGTCAGATACTGGCAGGCTTTGCCGATCAGGCGGCCATAGCCGTCAGGAACGCCCGCTTATACCACGAGGTTCTGACCGAGAAACAGCGCCTCCGCGCTATCATAGAGCACAGCGCCGACGGCATTATGATCCTGGATCGAGAGGGAAGGATAGAGGTTTTCAACCGGGCTATGACCCGGATGACCGGCCTGAAACCAGAGGAAGTCATCGGGAAGCCCTGCTGGGAGGTCCTGCGCCTGAAAGATTCCAGCGGGAAAGACCTGTGCCGGAAAGATTGCCCTTTCCTGAAAGCTGACAGCCACGAACAGCCCTCATACCTTGAAGGGGAAATCCACCGCGGGGATGGCAGGCGCATCGCCGTGGGTATAACCTATGCCCCCCTCACCGATGAAGGAGGGGAAGTGGTGAACATAATTGCAAGTGTAAGGGACATAACCCGCCTGAAAGAGGCGGAGGAGCTCAAATCCACCCTCATTTCCGCCATATCCCATGAGCTCAAAACTCCTGTGGCCATAATCAAAGGTTACGCCAACACCCTGCGGCGGGAGGACGCCCGCTGGGATGAGAAGACCATAAGGGAGAGCCTGGCAGCGATAGAGGAGGAAAGCGACCGCCTGAGTCGCATGATTGACAACATCCTGGAGGCTTCCCGGATCCAGGCCGGGGCCCTCAAACTTGAGATGGGGGATGTCTGGATCCCCAGGATCGCCGACAGGGTGGTGGACTATTACCGGCGTCAGAGTCCAAAGCACAAATTTGAAGTCGCCTTCCCTCCCGATTTCCCCGTAATCCTGGCCGATGAGGAGAGGATAAGGGAAGTCCTGGAAAACCTGGTGAGCAATGCGGTCAAGTATTCACCGGATGGCGGGATGATATGGGTTGGCGGCTGGGCGGAGCCGGACAGGGTCTATGTCTACGTGGTGGACCAGGGCATAGGGATACCGGAGGAGGAGCAGGATAAGATCTTTGAACGCTTTTACCGGGCCGATTCCCCCCTCAAGAAGAAGACCAGGGGAGTTGGCCTCGGCCTCTACATTGCCAGAGCGATCGTTGAAGCCCATGGGGGTAAGATCTGGGTTGAAAGCAAACCCGGGAAAGGCTCCAGGTTCATTTTCTGGCTTCCGAGGCGTTAGCGCGGGGGCTCCCATCCTGCTGGTTCTGATCCTCCTCGCGCTGGCTCTGAGATGGCTCCCCTTCTGGTTATCGGAGGAAAAGGCCAGGGCTTTGATCCTGAGGTTCAGGATGTGGGGACCCCTCGTCCTCATCCTGCTCCAGGTTCTCCAGGTCTTCTTCGCCCCAATACCCGGCCAGATCCTGGGGGCAGCGGGGGGTTACCTTTTTGGCCCCTGGCTCGGCACCCTCTACAGCATGACGGGTGTCTTCACGGGCTCAATCCTGGCGATAGCTCTGGCCAGGAAATTCGGGCGGCCCCTGGTGGAGCGTTTCGTGGCGGAGGAGACCCTGGCCCGCGTTGATGAGCTGGTGGAAAAGGCCGGCCCCTGGTTCTTCTTCATAGCCTTCCTGCTCCCCTTCTTCCCCGATGATGCTCTCTGCTTCCTGGCCGGCCTTTCCTCCATCCCGCTTCCCTGGCTTGTGGGGATTGTAATCGTGGGGAGACTTCCGGGGGTGGCGG
>DAOUCW010000267.1:0-14974 GCA_034431695.1 Anaerolineae bacterium
GGGCTACCTGGGCTGCCGCTGCCGATACCAGCTTGAGGTGGTCCTCAGTGAAGTAAGAGGGGTCGGGGTGGAAGAGGAGGATGGCTCCCAGGGCTTCTTCGCCCAGGAGGAGGGGGGCCGCCAATGCCGATTTCCTCACTACCCCCGATTCCGAAGGGAGGGGGATCCACCTCTCGTCCTTCGTTACATCGGGGATTATGACCGGCTGCTTCTTCTCAACAACCCAGCCGGCGAGGCCTTTGCCCACGGAGAAGGGGGTGACTTTGCCGCCTTTGGGGAGCGGTTCCCTCCGCCCGAAGGCCGCCCTGTAGACGAGGCGCCCGCTCTGATCGAGAAGCATTATGGCTCCCTGAGGAGCGCCGGTAGCCTCGTGGAGCATCCTCAGGGCTTCGTTGAGGACTCTGTCCAGGTCCAGGGTTGCGGTGAGCCTCTGGGTGATGCGGTAGAGGGTTTCAACCATATCCCTCTCGCGGGCCAGGTCTTCCAGGGCCTGCTGGAGTTCGGCTGTGCGCTGGCGCACCCTGTCCTCCAGTTCCTGGGCCAGGGTTACCGTCTCCTGGTATAGCCGGGCGTTCTGGATGGCTATGGCCAGTTGCCCGGCGAAGATCATCACGGCTTCGGCGTCCTCAGGGGTGAAAAAGCCCGGTATTGTCTTGTCCACCGCCAGCTGGCCTATGATCTGGCCCCTGTATACCAGGGGGGCTCCTATCCAGGAGCGGATGCGCTCAGTGGCCGCCACTTTATCCAGGATGTTTTCCTCCCGGGTATCCTTTACGAGGACAGGCCTGAGGGTTTCCCTCATCCTCCGGAAGGGGATGTTTCTATCTGCATCAAAGGTTACTTTCAACACCTCCTCCATTTCCTCTTCTTTGAAGCCTCTGCCGGCCACGATGCGGAGCTTGGAATCCTCCAGGAGGGCAAGGGAGGCAGTATCGTAGTCAACAATTCGCTTGAGGTAGTCGAGGGACTGGTTTATGATGGTGTTGAGGTCCAGGGTTGAGCTCAGGAGCTCGCCCATCTCCCGCAGGGTCAGTGCCATCTCGCGGCGCTTTTTCTCCTGCTGGAAGAGGCGGGCGTTCTGGATGGCCACCGCGACCTGGCCGGCCACCGTCACCATGAAGTTCAGGTCGGTTACATCAAAGGCGTTCTCGCGCTCGTAACTCTGGACGGCCATGACCCCTATGGCTTCATCGCCCACGATGAGGGGCACGCCGAGCCAGGAAAGAGCAAGCCTTCCCCTGGGTTGCACCCCCTCAAGGCTTTTAATCCGTTCATCCACTTTATTGGGAAGGAAGAGGGGCTCACGGGTCCTCAGGATGTATTCGGTCAGGCCTGCCCCGGCCCTTCTGGCCGTTGCCTCCACTCTTTCCCCATCCTCCACATAGTAGGGGAAAGAGACCTCATCCTTTTCGGGGTCGTAGAGGGCGACGTAGAAGTTGGCGGTGTCAATCACAGTGCTTAAGGATTCGTGCAACCTGGAGAGGATCTCTTCCAGGTCAAGGGTTGAGCTCACAGCCTGGCTGATTTCGTTCAGGGCCGAAAGCTCGCGTATCCTGCGGTCCCTTTCCGTGAAGAGCATGGCCCTTGATACGGCAACCGCTGCCACATCGGCGAGGGCCATGATCAGCCTCTTCTGGGATTCGGTCAGGAGCTTGTCCAGAGTCAGTATTCCGATGACACCGGCTTCGGTTTTCAGGGGTATGTTGGTGAGCTCTTTGCCGAGAGGGAAGAGGCCTTTGACAACGCGTGGGTCGTTTTGGGCATCCTCCGTCTCAAAGATTTCCCCGGTCTGGATGACTATGCCGAAGGTTCCGGTGGAAGCAGGGAGCCTGCGGTTGTTGAACTCCTGGATTATCTCCTCGGGGACGTTCCGGCTTATGCCCATGCGCAGCGTTCCGGTGGTCCTGTCCACAAGGACTATGGAGCCCTCGTTTATTCCGGCGATGGAAAGGGCCGTGTCCAGGGTTATAGCCAGGACTTCTTCAAGGGAAGTGGCTCTGTTCAGGGACTCGCCAGCGTGGGAGAGGAGGGAAAGCTCGTGGAGGCGGGTCTGGGCTTCCTGGAAGAGCCGGGCATTGTGGAGGGCTATGGAAAGCTGATCGGCTATGGTTTCAAGGAAAGCGACGTCTTCCTCTTCAAAGGCGTAGAGTTTTTCATCTTCAATATCCAGGACCCCCACAACCTCTCCCCGGATGCGCAGGGGGATGCAGAGTTCGGATCGGGGATTCCATCCGGGAGCGGGAATGTAGTATGGGTCAAGGGAAGTGTCATTGGCGAGGCGGGTGCGGCCTGTCCTGGCGGTCCATCCTATCATTCCCTCGGTTATTTTCTGGCGCCAGAGGCCCGGCCTGGCCCCTTCGTAAATGCTGGAGGCAGCCTTAAGGACAAGCTCCTGGCGTTTCTCATCCAGCATGAGGATGGCTGCGTGGGGGTAGCCGAAGTGGCGCCTTATGGATTCCACGGCCATGTTCAGGAGTTCTTCCTCGTTCAGGATGGAGGAGGCTTCCCTCGCCACCTCGGCGACGGCCGCCTGCCTTGCAGCCCTCTTCTGGGCGGCCTGGTATGCCAGGAGGTTCTCCAGGGCCACAGCAGTCTGGGCGGCGAAAGCTTCCAGGATTTCCAGGGTGGCGCGGGACGGAACCCTGCCGTCAATGGGGTCATCCACGCTTATTATCCCCAGGATCTGCCCTGTGCTGGAACGCATGGGGACGAGGAGCATGTCTTCGGGGTGCCACTTCCATTCGGGCCACGGCTCCCCCTCTGCGGGCATGGGGAGGTAAGTATACGTGTGGAGGTTTCTGGCCCACTGGTCCTTCTTATGGTGCGGGAAGAAGTAGCAGTTGCCCCTGCGGTATTCTTCGGTCAGGATACTTTCAATGGCTTCAAGGGGGTTGGAGATTTTCTTGAGTTCTTCCAGGACGGGCAGGGGTATGCCTGCTCCGGCCACCCTCCTGAGCCGGGGCGGTTTACCTTCCGTCACGCTTATGAGGACAGCCCGGAAACCGGTAGCCTCGCGGATGGCATAGGCCACATCCTCAAGCATCTCCTCAACAGGCCTGTCGGTCCGGAAGGAGCGGCTGAGTTCGGAGAGGGCCGCAAGCTGCTCCGACCTGCGGGCGGCGAGGAGGCGGGCTTCCACCTGCTCCCGATACCGCAGGGCGTTTCCGATGGCCACCGAGGCTATCGCCGCCATCCTCTCCACGAAGCGGGCATGCTCGGAGGTGAAGGCATTGAGGGTGCGGCTTTCAAGGTTTATTATCCCCACTATCTGGTCCTCGTAGTAGATGGGCACGGCAAGCTCGGAGAGGGTATCGGGAGCGCCCTGGATGTAATCCCTATCCTCCCGCACATCCCCCACCAGAACGGTCTGGCCCAGCCTTGCGGCTTTGCCGTGGATGCCTTCGTCTATGCTGAAGCTCTTATCCTTAAAGACTTCCTCCAGTTCGGGGCTGAAGCCTTTGAGGGCCTTTATGGTATAAGTGCGGGTGTTCCAGTCAACCAGGGCCACATCCACGTAATCGGCTCCCGTGGCCCTGACAGCCTCATCGCATATGGCCTGGAATATGGTTTCAAGGTCGAGAGTGGAGCTGAGCTCCTGGGTGAGGCGGGTGAGGGCTGCCAGCTCCTCCACCTGGAGCCTCAACTGCCGATCGGTCAGGCCGTAGAGCCTGGCGTTCTGGAGCGCTATGGCCGTCTGGTCAACCAGCGCTCTGGCTAAGCTCAGGGTTTCGGGAGGGAAACTCCTGGGCTCTTTCCAGAGCAGGCCCAATACTCCGATGTTAGTTTCCCCCACTTTCATCGGGAACATGGCCGCGCTTCGGGCCCAGGGGAACAGGCCAGGGAAAGCGCCCCTGCGTTTTTCCCGATCTTCAATGAAGAGCGGTTCACCCGTGCTCAGCATCCTGTATCCACCGGGAGTTGTCTGCATCCTCCTGATGAGCTCTTCGCCGGAGCGGCGACTTTCCTCATCCAGGAATTCCGGGATGTTCCTGTGGGCCACGATCTGAAGGCGGCCGAGCTGGTCGAAAACCAAAAGGGCTCCTGCATCGGCGTTGAGAGCGGATAGAATATGCTCCAGGGCGGTGCTGGCTATGCTCTCAACATCCAGAGAGCTGGCAAGGGCCCTGGCGTGGCTCAGGAGGGTCTGGGTTTCCAGGGCTCTCCGCCTCTCTTCCTCGTAGAGGCGGGCGTTCTCCAGGGCGATGGCGGCGTGCTCCCCCATCTTCTCCAGAAGGCGGCGGTGCTCGGGGGTGAAGGCCGCCAGCCTGGTGCTCTCAAGGTTTAGCACTCCAACCACCTTCTCCCTCACCTTGAGGGGGACCGCCAGCTCTGAGCGGACCGAGGGGAAGGCTTCCACGTATGCCGGCTCCTCCGTGACGTCGTAAACCAGCAGGGACTCTCCGGTCCTGGCGGTCTTTCCGATAATCCCCCGCTCTATCGGCCAGGGGATCTGGGTGTATATGCCCATCGTTTCATAGGGATAGCCCCGGTAAGCCAGGACGAAGAGGTTCTGGCCATCGGGGGCGAGGCGCATGATAACCCCAGCATCAGCCCCGGTAAGCTCCATCGCCCGGTCCAGAATCAGGTTCACCACCCTCTCATAGTCCAGCGTGGAGGTGAGCTCCCGGTCCAGCTCTTCTATGATCCGGCTCTCGGTCACATCGTGGAAGATGAGGGTCAGGTAAACGCTTTCCCCGCTGCTCCTCTTGTAGGAAGTGATCTCGTAGACCCGGCCCCTGAAAGTCACTTCTCCGATCCCTTCGGAGGTCAGGAGCCTGAGGAGAGTTTCCCTGGGAGAAAAAGAGTGGGAAACTTCAATGAGGCTCTGACCCGGGTAGAAACCGAACGTCTCCCTTGCCTTCCGGTTCACGAAGAGGGCTTCGCCTCCGGGCTTAACCACCACTGCCCCTTCCTCAATGCTTTCCAGGAGGATCTTTTCCACGGGCGGGCGTTCTTCTTCTTTCTCAACCCTGTAGAAGACCCTGCTCAGCCAGAAGCCCAGGGCGAAGGTCAAAACCGCAAGGATTGCAACCACCAGCCACGCCATGACTTACCCTCCAGACTCCATTTTCACCGCAATATATCCCGTGGAGACGGCGAACCTCGGATCGGGACTGCCGGGCACGGGCGAGAATATGGGGATTTTCTCCACGACCTGCCAGGGGAGGAGCATGGCCCGCAATCCTGTGTCGGTTCGGGGGTAATTCCTGTTGCCCACAAGCCTGTATAGGCCTTTGAAGGCGAGATAACGGAGATAATAACCCCTCGTGGCCCTTATGGCGTCGGCATCAGTGTTGGTGACGACGATGCGGGAACCTGGGCCAACCCACCCGTAAAGGGCCTTGAAGATCTCCCGCACCACTTCATCGGGCAGGAAGTATATTATGCCCACCATTATGATCCCGAGCTTCGGCGCCTCCCCGAAGAATTTCCTGGCTTCGGGAAGGACCTCTTCGTGGAACCTCGTGAGGTCGCCCTTGATGTAGCGCACTCTGTTGTTCCCGGCGAGCTTCTCCTGAGCCAATCTGACAATTTTCTCATCTTTGTCCACATACATCACCCGGGCATCGGGGAAAAGCTGGTGGACGTGGCCTGCTGTGGGCATGCCCGCTCCCAGGACCAGGAAATCCCTTATGCCTTCCCTGTAAAAATCCACTGCCGCCCTCTGGCCGAAGAGCCACCGCTCGGTCACTGCCCTCTTAACGGGGCCTATCGTCCTCAACAACCTCAGAACGAGCTTTTCCCCGGGGTTCAATCCCGGGTAAAGCTTCGGGTCCACCATCGCTGCCACGACTTTAGCGGTGCTTATCCTCATTTCTACTCACCCCCTGCTTCGGCTTTGCGCCTGGCCTCGGCGGCCATCTCCGTTATTTCCCTTATGTCCGCAAAGGGACCATCTTCGGATGTTATGACCCCGCATATCAGCTTCATAAAGGGCACTGCTCTATCGCCCAGGAGCATGTGACCCCGCTCGCGGTCCATGAAGGAGTAGAAGGAGAGCACGTGTTCCCTGAACAGAGCTTCGGCTTCCTTCCGGATCGCATCAGCTCTGGTCCTGTGCGTTATAACCACAAAATCGTCTTCTCCGACGTGGCCCAGGAAGTCATCGGGGGTTCCAGCCCTGTCCAGGACTTCAACCAGCATCCCACCCACGAAGCGCAGGACGTCGTTCCCGGCCACGAAGCCATAGGCCTCGGTGAATTCCCGGAAATACTGGATCCCAAAGAAGAGGAGGGCCCAGTCTTTGCGCGGGATCAGGTTCCTCAGTTGCTCCTCCACGAGGCGGCTGCTGGGAAGTCCGGTGACCGGGTGGCTCAGGTTCTCCCGGGCTGCCCTCTGGATGGCGTTCCTCACCTTGAGGCGCAGTTCATCCAGGTCAAAGGGCTTGACTATGTAGTCATCAGCCCCGAGCTCGAGTCCGGCGAGTTTATCGGCCCTCTCATCCCTGATGGTGAGGAAAATGATGGGGATGTGGCTCGTGCGCAGGTTGCTCCTAAGTTGCTTGCAGACTTCATACCCGTCTATATCCGGGAGGTTTATATCAAGGATTATGAGGTTCGGGTTTTTCTTGCGGGTGAGCTCCACACCATCCCAGCCTTTGTGAGCGACTTCAACCTCAAAGCCCTGTTCAATGAAATTGATTCTGAGCATTTCGGCCAGGTCCCGGTCATCTTCCACAATCAGGAGCTTGGCTCTTTCCATAATTTCCACTCCTTAAAGGATGGTGGGCACGAAGCCGTGCTTCTGCGCTATTTTCTCTATCTCTTCCACCTTTTCCAGGCTTATTTCCCTTCCAAGGGTGTAATCTTCAAACCTCCCTTCCATGGCCAGGGCGATCGTTTCAGCCATGCAGGCGTAAACGTAGCCCCCGGGGAGACCGATGTCAATTCCCAGCTCCGGGTTTCCTGGAGCCCTGGTTGCCCCTCCCCTGACCACAAGAAGGTCCTTCCTGGCCCTGACCTGAGGAGAGACGTTCGGCGGGATGGCTATATCGCAGACTATTGCTCCCTCTTTGAGGTGCTCAGGCCCAACCAGAGGGTTGGCCGAGCCCGCCGCTGTCACCACTATTTCGGCTTCTCTGAGGAGGGCCAGGTCGGTGGTTGCCACGCTCTCAACACTCCGGGGGAGGGCTTCCACCACTTTCTCCAGGGCAGGCATTTTCCTGCCAATTAGTATAATCCTTTTGACCTTTGAAGCAAAAATTCTGGCCATAGCTTTGCCTATTGAACCCGTAGCCCCCAGAACGGCAACGGTTGCCTTTTCCAGGTCCATCCCCTTCCGCCTGGCGGCTTCCTCCACAATCCTGGCCGATGCCGCCACAGTGTAAGAATTGCCGGTGGTCACCGGGATTGAAAGCTCACGGGCCACCGTCACCCCAGCATCCCCCACCACCGAGGTGAAGGCGCCGAGGCCCACAATCTGGGCGCCGAGCTTCTCAGCCAGCCGCCCTGTGGCGATTATCTTGCGGTAGGCGAAATGAACGGGGACCTCCAGCATCCTCTTCGCCGTGAGGGGGCAGGCCAGCAGCCAGCCCTCCACCTCCTCCCCGGTCGCTTCCGAGCGGAGCCCACGGACCCTGGAGATCACGAGCGGAGGGAAGTAACCGGAAAGGAAATGGATGAGGGGGAGGGGAAGATATGTGCCGAGGAGGGGGAACCTCTTCTTGACGTCACCCCTCGGGTCTATCGGGTGGATTATGAAAGCGAACCTGGCTGCCGGCATATCCCCTCACCTTGGGTAGAGGCGCTGATGCTTGTAGCCTGATTTGAACTTGTGGTGGTCGCTGTCCTCGTAGTAGACGTTCCGGGTGATTACGGACCGGTTTTCGGAGCGCACCAGCACCACATCCGATTCCACGGCTCTCCCCGGGTAGAAGACCAGCCCCGAGCCTATCCTGCAGTTGTGGCCTATGCAGCAGCCGAGCACGGGGAGGCCCGTTGATTCGGGGCCGTTTTCGCCCCAAACGTGGACAGGCTTCGGGATGAGGTTGAAGTCGGTGAAGATGGTGCCTGCCCCCACGAAGGAATCCCTCCCCACCACGCAGAGCTGAAGGACAGCGTTCTGGGCCACCATGGAGTTTTCCATGAGGACGCTCATGAACAGGGAAGCCCTGAAGGGGAGGTAACAGCCATCGCTGATCACACTCAGGAGGAGCTGGCAACCCTGCATTATGTTGACATTGTTGCCGATCAGGCAGTTGGATATGACGACGCCCGGGCCTATGGTGCAGTTATCGCCTATGTAGGTTGGCCCCTGGATGATGGCAGTGGGGTCAATCTGGGTGTTCTTGCCCACCTTGACCAGCTCCGAACAGGAGAGGAACTGCTTTCTCTCCAGGATGGAGCGGAAAAGTATCCTCAGCTTCACCGAGAGCTTGTCCGACTCCTTCTCCATCCTGGCTCCATCGGCGAAGATACCGAAGGGCACGTTGGCAAAGTATACGTGTATCCAGTGCTCTATGGAGAGGAAGGCCTTGAGGGGGATGTAGTAGACCAGGTCGCCGGGCGGAGGTGCCATGTAGGTCGGCACGTGGTAGAAGCCGATTTCCCTGGCTTCGGTGTCTATGACTAAAGGCTCCGCCTCCTCCTTTACGCCCCGGGGAAAATACCACATATCGGCCACATAGAGGTCGCCCTCGCGGCGTATGCCCTTCTGGAGGAGCAGGGCATATGTTGTTATGGCCTTATCCGAGGGGGAGAAAGCCACACGGCAGGGCCTGTTCCTCTTCCTGGCCTCGGTTATGAAGGCTTCAAAGAAATAGCGGTCAAAGAAGAGGTTTTCCCTGTAGACCAGGGTTTCGCGCCTGTCAACGGGGATTTCAAAGAAAGAGTTTACCTCCAGTTCTTCATCGCAGTAAGGGGCCAGGACATCATGCTGGTAGAGCCAGAGGGGCTTGTTCATGACCCTTAGGTCTCTGGCTGGCTCGTTGAAGGGGAAAATTTTCCTTTGGTCCCTTATTATGACTTTGCGCATTTATTCCTTAGGTGTCTTGGGTATCCTGAAACGGCAAGCATCATGGCCAGCAGCGATGCACGTTATTTCCACCACCTCAAAATCTTTACCACCGCTTCCCCAGCGGAGCCCTTCTTCAAGGATTCCCGCTGCCGCGTGGCAGCAGGGGGAATCGGTGTGGCGTCCCCAGCATACGGCACACCGTTCGTTCACCCATATGAAGTGATGTTCGTCCTCCTCAAGCCTCACGATCTGATCGCTGAATCGGTTGAAGGTTTCGGCGAAGGCGCTGAGACCAACACGCATTTTGACGCTCAGGGGGAGGACCCTGAGGGCCAGGTCGGCTATCCCGAGGACGGCTCCGAACTCTTTCAGGCCGTATTTGAAGGTAGCTCCACCGGCTTTGTGGGCCAGTATCCGGCCGTTCCTCACGCCGTAGAGCTTTTCAAGGGCTTCCTGGATGGCAGCGAAGGCTTCAAAGCTGAACTCTTTGTTGAGGTTGTTGGGAGGGAGTTTGTCCACCAGGTAGGAGAGGCCTGCTTCGGTTAGCACTGCGTTGACCCCTGCCCTTCCGAGGGCTTCCTCCAGCCCCATGAGGTAGGCTCTTGCCATTTTGTTCGGGTAGAAATACTGAGGGGCGCTTCCTTTAAATTCCTCCATTTTTCCCTCCTTTTATGTTTGTCAGGAGAAGCTGGTTGAACCTGGGAGGATCGTCCAGCATCGGGAAATGCCCCCACTGGGGAAGGACATGCACTTTCGCTCCCGGAATCTTTTCCACAAGCTTTGCCTGAGAAGGTGCCACGATGTTGTCCCTTAAGCCATAGATGCCGAAAACATCCGTTTTTATCTGCCCGATGTAAGGCCTGAGATCGGTGTGGTAGAGGGAGTTTATGCTCTGGAAGAAAGAGGCGAGGGTGACACGGGATAGGTCCTTCAGGAGCATCTCATACCACTGCTGCCAGGGGCGGGTTGTCCTCGGGGCCATGGCCCGGAGGAGCATGCGGAAGAACCAGGGGCTGTTCCAGGCCATGAAGGCGAGCTGCGGGATGGCTGCCATCTTGAGGAGGAAGCTGAGGGATTTGCCGTCAATGGGTGAACCAACAACTCCCACTTTCCTGATTTTCTCGGGCCTGCGCAGGGCCACGCTCAGGGCTACCGTGCCCCCCATGGAATGGCCCACGAGAGAAGCTTCGTGTATGCCAAGCTTATCCATGAAATCCATCACAAGCCAGATAAAGTCCTCAACCCTGAAGCTCTCTCTCCTCCGATCCGACTCCCCGAACCCCCAGAAGTCCAGGGCATAAACCCTGTATTTTGACGATAGCTCCTTCATTGCCTCAAGCCAGTAACCCCAGGAGCCGAGCCAGCCGTGGAGGAGTATAACCGGCTCCCCCCGACCGAGGACTTCGTAATGGACCACCCCCTGCTCCGTCACAACCGTGGGCAAGTTCAGCCCTCCAGCACTTCCAGAACGAGGTAGAGCAACTCCAGGAGGACCCTCTTGACGCTCTCCTTATCGGTGGCCACGCAGGGTATAACCTTAACGTTGCTGTTCAGGCGCAGGGCTATCCGGATATCCTCCGGAGGCCACGCATCCGGGAGGTCCTGCTTGTTGGCTGCCACCACATAAGGCGTCCTGGCATAGCGTCGGAAGACGTCAAGGATGTAGCGGGCTTCCCTGAAAGTCTGGGGGCTTGTGCTGTCCACCATAACCACAAACCCCAGCATCCCCTCCGAGAGGATATCCCACATGAAGTCAAAGCGCCTCTGCCCTGGGGTTCCGAAGAGGTAGAGGACCAGGTCCTCATCAATCGTGATGCGGCCGAAGTCCATTGCCACGGTGGTCTGCTCTTTCACTGCCCGGAATTCATCGGTTATCTTCCTCTCGGTGGAAACCACCTCAATTTCGCTTATGGTGCGGATGAACTGGGTTTTTCCTGAATTGAATGGGCCCGTTACCACGATTTTAACAGCCTGCATCCGGTCATCCCTCACAAGCGTCTTATGCGGTCAATGAGGCGCTGCACCAGGCCTTTGCTAACCTTGGGGGGTTCCTGGAGGGCAGGCGGTATACCGGGAGGAGGAGCTTTCGGTCCACCGGCGGGGGGAACAAGCTCCACGAGCCCGGCCGAGAGGAGGCCGTAGACGATCTTCCTTATCTGGTAATCGCTCATGGAATTGTAGCGGGCGATCTGGCGGATGGTGTTCTGCGGGTTTATGTAGGAGATGACTCGCCACTCGTCCACCGTGAGCTGTATGTTGCGGATGGAAGTCCTGGGGTTTTCGGCGAACTTGAGGGCCATGTCCAGGTCCGGTATTTCCTCCTGCAAGATTTCCCATTCCTTCTGACGCCTCGTCCCTTCCAGGATGAGGTTGGCCAGGTCTATGGAGACGGTGAGACGATCCCCATCGGGGAGGACATCGGGCTCAAAGGAGAAGTGGCCTTTCTGCCAGGTGAAGAGTTCGTAGACGATCTCAAGGAAGTGCTTCTGGAGGCATTCCAGGACGTCCTCTTTGGATATGTAGCCCACGCTTATGGCCAGGAGGGCTTTTTCTTTGTCGGATTTGAGGTGGGAACGGGCTTCTATCTCTCGCACCTGATCCCGTGTGAGCTTGCCTGCCCTGTAGAGGAGGCTCAGGATGCTTTTCTCTTCCGAATCCTTTACGGCGTAAATCAGCTTGCCCCCTTTGAAATAGAGGACAACTCTCCTGCCGTCCTGTTCCAGGGTAAGGGCCCCCGTCTTGCGGGCCAGGTGCACCAGGTTGAAGAGCTTGGTTATATCAAAATCCTCCAGTCTACCCTTTAAAGCCATGCTTTCCCCCGGGGCTCAGGACCTTTGGATTATATGATAACACGGATGGCATCTATTCGCAAATTTTCTGAGCAAACTGAATTTGCGTCCACCCACCTTTGGGGTATAATTCTGTGGAAATCCCACGGACCAAGGAGGGGCACCGTGCGGAAGGTGAGGATAATTATCGCCGATGATGAGCCCATAATCCGGATGGACCTCAGAGAGATGCTCACGAACCTCGGCTACCTGGTTGTGGGGGAAGCGGGCGATGGCAGAAGCGTGGTCAATATGGCCAGGGAGCTCCGCCCGGACCTGGTGATAATGGACATAAAGATGCCCGACATGGATGGGATTGAAGCAGCCCGCATCCTCACGCAGGAGGATATCGCCCCGGTGATTTTCCTCACCGCTTACAGCCAGAAAGAGCTCGTGGACCAGGCCAAGGAGGCAGGGGTCGTGGCTTACCTGGTGAAGCCATTCCGGGAATCAGACCTTGTCCCCGCCATAGAGGTAGCCCTGGCCCGCTTTGAGCAGTTCAGAGCCCTCAAGAAGGAAGTGGCCGACCTCAAGGAAGCCCTTGAAACCCGCAAGCTCGTGGAAAGAGCCAAGGGGATACTGATGGATACCCAGGGCCTGTCCGAGGCCGAAGCCTTCAGGCGCATCCAGAAGCTGAGCATGGATACTCGCAAACCAATGAAAGAAGTGGCCGAAGCCATAATCCTGGCCTACGAAGCCACCAAGAAACAGGAGTAGGAGGAAAAATGACTCACGAAGAACTGGAAGCCAGAATCGTCCACTGGCTCAGGGAAAGGGTGGAGGAAGCCGGTGCGAAAGGGCTGGTCCTGGGCTTGAGCGGAGGGGTTGACTCTTCGGTTACTGCTGTTCTCGTCAAAAAGGCTGTGGGCGATAACCATCTGGCCCTCATCCTGCCCTGCCACAGCTCTCCAACCGACCTTGAGCATGCCAATCTCCTGGCCAGAACCTTTGGCATCAAAACCGAAACAGTGGATCTGACCCCGGTCTACGACCTTCTACTTAAGATCCTGCCGCCGGGGACCCCCATGGCCCGGGCTAACCTCAAGCCGCGCCTCAGGATGCTGACCCTCTACTACTACGCCAATACCCTGAACTACCTGGTGGTGGGGACCGGGAACAAGAGCGAAATTCAGGTGGGCTATTTCACCAAATACGGGGACGGAGGAGTCGACCTGCTTCCCATCGGCAACATATACAAGACTCAGCTCAGGGAATTCGCCCGCTACCTGGGGATTCCCCGGGAGATAATAGAGAAGCCCCCCAGCGCAGGCCTCTGGGAGGGCCAGACCGATGAGGGTGAAATGGGCATAACTTACCCGGAACTGGATGCCATCCTGCAAGCTCTGGAGAAGGGGGAAGCCGACAGTTCTTCCCCCAAAGTCCTCAAGGTGATGAAGATGGTGAAAGCATCGGCCCACAAGAGGGCCATGCCTCCGATATGTCCCCTCTGAAATTCTCCCAGCTCGGGGAAACCATGATGCCTGAGGAGAGGAAGATGCGCGGACACTATGAACTGCACACCCATTCTTTCTTCAGCGATGGAGAGCTTCTGCCCAGCGAACTCATACGTCGTGCCTCCGTCAGGGGATGCATCGCCATAGCTATAACCGATCACGCTGATGCCTCAAACCTTGAGCGGATCGTGAGCGAACTTGTCAGGTTGGCCAGGGACCAATCGGACAGCCTGCCCATACCTCTTATCCCGGGGGTTGAGATAACCCATGTGCCTCCTTCCGCAATCCCCCGCCTGGCCCGGAGGGCTAAGGAACTGGGGGCCGGCATCGTGGTGGTGCATGGGGAGACCTTACTGGAGCCAGTTCCTCCGGGGACAAACAGGGCAGCGGTGGAATGCCCCGATGTGGACATCCTTGCCCATCCGGGTTTCATCACCGTTGAGGAAGCAGCGCTCGCTGCCAGAAACGGGGTCTTCCTTGAGATAAGTGCCCGAAAGGGGCACTGCCTCACCAACGGCCACGTGGTCAAAGTGGCCAGGCTTGCCGGAGCGAAACTCGTCGTGAACTCCGACGCTCACTCCTCAGGTGATCTCCTGGACCCGGAGCTGGTCAGGAAAGTGGCTATGGGGGCCGGCCTGGAGGGGGAAGAGCTTGAGCTCGCCCTCATCCACAATCCTGCAAGCCTGGTGGAGAAAGCCCTGCAGGCGCTGAAAATTCAGTAGCCTCTTCCCCTTTTGCGCCATCCGGAGGCTCAGGTTATAATACCTCCGGAAAGCGATCTGAGAGGTAGAATTTCAACAGGGCGGGGGTAGTGCCGGTTGCTCCATCGGCACCCCTGAGTTTATCCTGATCATTGTGCCTGGCTCCTGCTTCGGAACCGGGGCGAACGAGCATCCCGGCCGCGGGAAGCCTTTTGCCAGAGGGGGAAAGGCATGGGGGAGAAAAAGCGCATCCTCTGCATAGAGGATGAACCCGAAATGATTGAACTGATAAGGGTTATCCTGGAGAAGAAGGGCTTTGAGGTCAGAGGGGCTGTCGGAGGGAAAGAGGGCCTGGAAAAAGCCAGGTCCGAGAAACCCGACCTCATCCTCCTGGATCTCATGATGCCGGAAATGGACGGGTGGGAGGTCTACCGCCAGCTCAAGAGCGACGAGGAGCTCAAGGATATCCCCGTCATCGTCGTCACCGCCAGGTCCCAGAGCATAGATAAGATCCTCGGGCTGCACATAGCAAAAGTGGATGATTACATCACCAAGCCCTTCGGACCCGGCGAGCTTATTGAAAGCATCAACAAAGTTCTGGGACTTAAAGAATGAAAGCAGAAGCCGGGCTCAGGCCCGGCTTCCGGATCGATTAGGCCTTTGAGGGTTTTGGTGGCAGTTCAATAGGAGCCCAAGGGCTTATCTTCCGTATCTTCTGGATAATGCGCTCCCGCTCCGCGGGATCGGTTGTGACGGCGAGTTTGGCACGCAACTTGCGCAGCTTCTGCTTACGAGTTCTCCTTCTCCTCAGTTCCTGCTCCCTTTCCCTGACCATACCCTCCCTCCTTTTGGTTTTGGGCTTTTCTGCTTCGCCACCAGAGGAAAGCGCCGGGCAGGCTCGTAAAATAAATTATAGCCTGCATCAGCAAGGAGAGGGAAAAAGCCCCCGCTGGAGTCGCCACCCTCGCCAGGTTGCTGTAGAGGAAAACGAAGGTCCCCTGGTTCACCCCAAGCCCGCCGATTGAGGGGATGATGA
>DAOUCW010000268.1:0-5186 GCA_034431695.1 Anaerolineae bacterium
CTATCCGCCTGCTGGATGAGGAAGTGCGCAAGGGGACTCCGCTGGGCCGCATCATAGGCAACGGCGCCGCCTTCACCGGAAGGGCCTTCGGCTGGACCCGTGTTCCCGGTGTGAAGGGCCAGAACATGCCCGCCTATGAGCCGCGCGCCATCAAGGGCATCGGCGTCACCTATGCCACTTCCACCATGGGCGCCGACCACACCTCCGGCTACACCATCGCCCCGGAGATCCTGAGCGTTGGTGGCAAGGCTGACCCGCGCGATATCAGGAAGGCGGAGCTTTCCCGCAACTTCCAGGCCACCACGGCCTTCATTGACTCCTCCGGCCACTGCCTGTTCATCGCCTTCGCCATCCTGGACATCCCCAGCGGCTTTGAGGGCCTCGTTGAGGAGTGCAACGGCGTCCTGGGCACCAGCTGGACCGCCGACGATGTCACCAAGTATGGGCTTGATGTCCTGAAGAAGGAGAGGCTCTTCAACGAGGCTGCCGGCTTCACCAAGGCCCATGACCGCATGCCCGAATTCATGAAGTATGAACCGCTTCCGCCTCACAATGTGGTCTGGGATGTGCCGGATGAGGAGCTTGACAAGGTTTATGCCTTCTAAGTGAGGAGCCAAAGGGGGAACACCAGGGCGGGCCCTGAGCCCGCCCTTTTTCTTTACCGGGCCATGAGCTCAGAATAATGCTTGCGGAAAGCCTCCAGCCCAGGCCCTCCACCTCTGAACTCCGCCGCGAACTTCCCCCCGTGCAGGACCAGGATCCTGCTGGCAAGGGTGAGAGTTTCATCCACCTGGTGAGTGGTCACAACCACCGCACGCCCCTCCCGGGGGAAATGCCTGAGCAGGCTCAGGAGCACCTCAACCCCTTTCTGATCGAGGCCCGTGAAAGGCTCATCTAACAGGAGAAGAGGGGGGTTGTGCAGGAGAGCGCGGGCGATGGCCAGCCTCTGAAGCATCCCCCGGGAAAAGGTCCTGACCCGCTCCTGTGCCCTGCCCCTGAGGCCCACCAGCTCGAGAAGCTCATCAACCCGCCTTTCCGGCTCCTTTACCGAAAAGAGACGGGCGTAGAAGAGGAGATTCTCCCTCGCTGTAAGCTCATCGTAGAGGAAAGGAGTGTGGGTCAGAAAACCGATCCTGCTGCGGGCTTCCGACGATCTCTCCGGCAGGGGAAAACCGCAGACTTTGACCCTGCCCCTGTCAGGCCTTAAGATGGTGGCAATTATCCGGAGGAGGGTGGTCTTGCCTGCGCCATTGGGTCCCATTATGACCACGAATTCCCCCTCGCCCACCTTCAGGTCAATACCCTTCAGAACCACCCTGTGGCCGAAGGCTTTCATGAGGCCTTCAACCTCTACCATGCCCTCAGGCTCCGGTGAGGAACTCCAGGAGGATTCTGTTGAAAGCTTCCGGATTATCGGCTATGACCCCATGGCCGCTCCCTTCCACGACCACCTGCCGGGCACCCGGGATAGCCTTTGCCATTTCTTCCTGAAGCCGGGGAGGGACAGTTGTATCCTCGGCCCCCGTGACCACTAACACCGGCATGCTCAGCTCTCTGAGCCGATGGGACACATCAAATTCGCGGAGGGACTGGAGAGCCGAGCGGTAAGAGCAGGGGTTAGTGTGGAGGATGCGCTGCCTCAGGTTATTGCGCAGGTTTTCCTGGCCCGGATGGGGGAAAACCCGCCCTGCCACCATCTCCGCCTGCTTCTCAGGCCCCAGGAGGGAAGCAAGGAAAAGCCTGGTGAAAAGGTATACGATTTCCCCCGGGCTCGTGAATTTCATCCTGGCGAAAGTGTTGACCAAAACCAGCTTGCTGACCAGCTCGGGGTGATCCAGGGCGAGCTGCAAAGCCACCGTCCCACCCATGGAGATGCCAACGACGTGAGCGGGGTAGGCGTTGAGCTTCCGCAGGAAGATGGCCATATCATCGGCCATGGCTTTCACTGTGACCTTCGGAGGGGCGCTGGAACGGCCAAATCCCCTCAGGTCCGGGGCCAGGACCCGGAACCCTGCACCGGAGAGGGCTTCAAACTGAAAGGCCCAGTCAGCCCCGGCAGAACCGAGGCCGTGCAGGAGCAGGACAGGAGGGGAACCTGCAGGGTTGACCTCTTCATAATGGATACAAACATGCTCGGAAATATCCACCGCAGGCATGGGGCCTCCTTCAGCATATTCGGGGAAGTTGCTCCCCGCTGAGCATATCCACGATCCTCATACCACCGATCCTGCTGCGCAGGATGACCTGCCCGGGATGCTCCTCCACCACCTCGCCGATTACCGCTGCCTCTTTCCCCAGAGGATGAGCCCGCATGACTTCCAGCACCTCCTCGGCTTTATCCCGGGCCACAATGGCTATGCACTTCCCCTCATTGGCCACGTAGAGGGGATCAAGCCCGAGGATTTCGCAGGCCCCCTTGACCTCTTCCCAGATCGGGATTGATGCTTCATCCAGCACAATTCCCACCCCGGCCTTAGCCGCAATCTCGTTGAGCGCACTGGCCAATCCCCCCCTTGTGGGGTCCCTCAGCACATGGACCTTCTCCCCACCCACCTCAAGAACCCTGGACACAAGGTCGTGCAGGGGTGCTGTATCGCTGAGGAGGGTGGTCTCAAACTCCAGCCCCTCCCTGACCGACATTATGGCGATGCCGTGTATTGCGATGGCGCCGTTTATGAGGATCAGGTCGCCGGGCCTCGCCCTCCTGGGCGATACGTGGATTCCGGGCGGGATGAGGCCTATGCCTGTGGTGTTTATGAATATCCCGTCGCCCTTGCCCCTGTCCACCACCTTGGTGTCGCCGGTGACGATGGGGACACCGACCCTGACAGCTGCTTCCTTCATGGATTCCACAACCCGGCACAGGTCCTCCATCGGGAAACCTTCTTCCAGGATGAATCCGGCGGAGAGGGCAACCGGCTTAGCCCCACACATGGCCAGATCGTTCACGGTCCCGTGCACCGCCAGGCAGCCGATATCCCCACCGGGGAAGAAGATGGGGCTGACGACAAAGGAATCCGTGGTGAAAGCGAGGCGAACCCCTCCCACTTCCAGGACCGCCCCATCGTGGAGGGTCTCGAGGAAGGGATTGGAGAAAGCCGGGAGGAAGACCTTCTCTATGAGCATCTGGGTCAATTTCCCTCCACCGCCGTGGGCCAGGAGTATGGTCGGATATTCGGATATGGGGATCGGGCACTGGAAGCTCACTTCCCCCTCCCATACTGGTAGTAAGCGGCGCAGGCCCCCTCCGAAGAGACCATCGGGGCACCGAGGGGATGCTCCGGCGTGCAATCCCCCCCGAAAGCAGGGCACTCGTAAGGCTTCTTCTTGCCCTGCAATATCTCACCCGCTATGCAGACAGCCGACTCGGCTACCGTCATATCCTGCAGGCCGAAGCGCCTCTCGGCATCAAAATCGGAATACTCGGGCCGCAGGCAGAGCCCTCCTCCTCTCACGAGCCCTATCCCCCGCCACTGGCGGTCGCATATCTGGAAGACTTCGTTCATGAGCTTCTGAGCCTGGACGTTCCCCTCCCTGCGCACCGAACGGGCATACTGGTTCTCCACACCCCACCTCCCCTCTTCCAGGGCCTTCAGGACCATGTAGATGCCCTGGAGGAGGTCCAGCGGCTCGAAGCCGGTGACCACAATGGGGACCCGGTATCGCTCAGCTATGGGTTCGTATTCCCAGTAGCCCATGACCGTGCAGACGTGGCCCGCTGCCAGGAAACCCTGCACCATGTTGTAGGGGTCATTGAGGATGAGCTCAATGGCAGGGGGAACCCGCACCTGGGCGCAGAGGATGGAGAAATTCCGGACCCCCATCTGCCTGGCCTGCCACACAGCCATTGCATTGGCCGGAGCGGTGGTCTCAAAACCCACCGCGAAGAACACGACCTCTTTATCGGGGTTTTTCTGGGCCAGGCGCAGAGCGTCAAGGGGCGAGTAGACCATCCTGACATCGCCTCCCTGAGCTTTAGCGCTCAGGAGGTCGCCGTTGCTCCCCGGAACCCTGAGCATATCCCCGAAAGAAGTGAAGATCACACCGGGGGTGCGGGCGAGAGCGATGGCCTTGTCTATGAGCTCAAGGGGTGTGACGCAGACCGGGCACCCGGGCCCGTGGACCACGGTTACCTCCGGGGGCAGGAGGCGGTCTATGCCCGATTTCAGGATCGTGTGGGTTTGCCCGCCGCAGACTTCCATGATAACCCAGGGCCTCGTCACAAGGCGGTGGATGGCTCTGACAAGCTTGCCCGCATCTTCTTCCCGGCGGTATTCATCCACGAACTTCATCCTCAACCTCTCCCTGCGCCGCAACCTGTTCCAGGAACTCGAACATGGCCTGAGCCTGCTCCTCGTCAATCTTGCTTATGGCGAAGCCGACGTGAACAACCACATAATCGCCCACCTTGACATCGGGCACGTAGGCCAGGCAAACCTCTTTCACGATCCCCCCGAAACTGACTTTGCCCATGGTTATGCCAAGGGGGTTCTCCTCAATGCTTACGACTTTACCCGGCACTCCCAGGCACATCTTCTTCCTCCGCCGATAGTTTCCCCAGAGCGACCCCGGCACAGAGAATAATCTTATCCCCTACTTTAACTTCGGGCAAAAGTTCAACGCTGACCTTCACCAGGGCCCCTCCCACCCTGACTCTGGCCCTCCGTTTCCCTTCCTCCTGGAAAATCTCCACCACTTCCCCGGTAAAGGTGTGCATATCCAGCTCTGGATCAGCTTTTACCCCCCTCTTAAATCCCCGTGCAGGAAGACTTCGGAGCCACACCAGGGGCACTTTATCACGCCTTTGCCCGCTATCTCCAGCTGCCCCCCACAGTTCGGGCACTTACGGTCAATGTTGAACTGGGAAAGCTCTTTGGAATAGAGGATTCCGTCCTGCCAGTTGATGGCCCCGCTGAAGAGGTTTTTCCCCACCAGGGAACGCACCAGATCCTCCACCTGTTCCCTGGGAACGTTCAGGGCCAGGGCTATTTCGGAGAAGCGGACTTTCCCCTGAGCGAGGACCATTTCCAGTATCTTCCGCTCCTTCTCCAGCCGGGCGAACTGGGCCTCTTCCCCTCGCCCCTTCGCCAGGAGGTAAACTCCAACCCCAGCAGCAGGTATGGTCACGGCGATGACGGCCAGGGAAAGGCCAAGGATGGCCGCCGGCAGGGAAATCCTGCCCTCAG
>DAOUCW010000269.1:0-5005 GCA_034431695.1 Anaerolineae bacterium
GGATTGAAGTGGGCAGGGGGGTGGGGGTTGGGGTGCAACCCCAGAGAAACAGAAGAACGGCTAAAGCTCCTGAGAACCTCTTCATCTCGCCCTCCGCTTCCTATTTTAACAGCAGGAAATGAAGAAAATGTGAAGGAATCTGTGCCCGTATTTTAGCTCCCACCGGACCTTTTGGCAAGGGATACCGGAATCTTTGCGCCAGAATACCGAACCTTTTATAATTAACCTGTGGAGGTAAGCGAGAAAATGGACGTGAAAACCAGGCCGGTCCAGCCCTCCGAAGCCCGTTCTTACTCCGTCCTGGAGCGCGGCACTGTGCTCCAGGGGCGTTACGAAATCCTGGAAGTCCTGGGAATCGGGGGGATGGGAGCCGTATACAAGGCAAGGGACAGGCGCTTTGAAGGGGTTGAGAGGATATGCGCCGTTAAGGAGATTTTCTCCGACCTCTCCCCCTCCGCCCACCAGGAAAGCGTGGACAACTTCAACCGGGAGGCCCAGATCCTCGTCAGCCTCAACCATCCTGCAATCCCCAAAGTCTACGATTACTTCACCGAGGGGCAGCGCAGTTACCTCGTAATGGAGTTTGTGGAGGGCAAAGACCTGGAAACGATCCTGCGCGAAACCCCCACCTTCATCCCGGTCGAGGTCGTGGTGGACTGGGCCCTGCAGCTGTGCGATGTCCTGCATTACCTGCACAACCACAAACCGAACCCGATAGTCTTCAGGGACCTCAAGCCCTCCAACATCATGCTCACCAACGATGGAAGGATAATGCTGGTGGATTTCGGGATCGCCCGGGTCTTCCAGAGAGGCCTCAGGGGGACAATGGTGGGGACAGAAGGATACGCTCCCCCCGAACAATACCGGGGGGTCATGGATCCGAGGAGCGATATCTATTCCCTGGGTGCTACTCTGCACCACATCCTGACGAGGGTTGACCCCAGGACCGAGCCTCCTTTCTCCTTCCACGAACGGCCGATAAGGGCCATAAATCCTTCGGTCCCGCCTGCTCTGGAAGCAGTGATAATGAAAGCCCTTGAATACGACATGGAAAAACGTTTCTCCTCCGCCCAGGAGATGAAGACGGCCATTCTGAAGGCTTTTGGAAGCAAACGCCCCCTGACGGTTCCGGTTTTCCACCGGGAAGAAGTCCAGGAGATAAAACCCCTCTGGGTTTTCACCTGCGAGGACGAGATCCGATCCTCACCGGCGGTGGCCGGCGGAATCGTCTACATCGGCTCATACGATTACAACCTCTACGCTCTGGATGCCCAGACGGGGAAAATGCTCTGGAAATACCCCACAAAAGGCGGCGTGGTCTCCACCCCCATGCCCTGGAGGAGGATGGTGTTCTTCGGTTCGGAAGACGGTAACCTCTACGCCCTTGATTCCTCCACCGGACGGACAATGTGGGTGTTCACAGCGGGGGGGAAGATCCGCTCCTCGCCCAGGATCTACGGTGAGGACCTCTTTTTCGGCTCGGATGACGGCAACTTCTACGCGCTGCATGCGACCTCGGGCAGGCTGCGGTGGCTCTTCACCACCGGCGGGGCCGTAAGGTCCTCCCCCGCCTTCTTCCAGGACAGGGTTATCTTCGGATCGGACGATGGCTTCATCTACGCCCTCAAAGTTTCCGACGGTTACCCCCTCTGGCGCCACTACTGCGGGAGGAAAGTGGTCTCCTCCCCCGCCGTCTGGGAAAACTATTTCTTCATCGGCTGCTTTGATTTCTACGTCTACGCTTTCAACATTTTCTCGGGATGGGTGATCTGGCGATACAAGACGGGAAAACCGGTGGTTTCCTCCCCGGCTGTAGCTGAGCGCACCGTCTACATTGGCTCCGCTGATGGCCACCTCTACGCCTTCAGGGCTGAAGACGGCAAACTTCTCTGGAAATATGCCACCGGAGACCAGGTGGTTTCCTCCCCCAGGGTTGAGGAGGAAAGGGTTTACTTCGGCTCTGTGGACGGTTTCGTCTACTGCCTTGATGCCGTAAGGGGGGAAATGCTCTGGCGGTTCCGGACCGGAGGGCCGGTGGTTTCGTCGGCTGCCCTGGCCGGAGGGGTTGTCTACATAGGCTCTTGCGACAATAAACTTTACGCCCTGCCTTCCATCCCTTCCTGATTCACAGGAGCACAGGCTGTGGAGGAAAAGTTCAGACCTGATTACTACCAGATTTTAGAGGTGTCGCCTTTTGCCTCGGCGGAAGAAATAGATAGGGCCTACAAACGGCTGGTTAAGGAATACCATCCCGACGTCCTCAGGGCCTTCAAGACCGCTTTTCTCTTTCGCCAGATCCAGGAGGCCTACGAAGTCCTGAGGGATCCCGAACGCCGCAGGGCGTATGACGAATGGCTCAGGGCCCAAGGCCTTTATCCGGAAAGGGCCTTCTGGGCTGAAGTGCTTCTGAGCCACAGAGCCCTCCCCCCTCTGAACGAACCGCAGGCCTGGTATGTCCTCTTCACGCTCCATGCCGTGAGCGACCACACCTTACCACCCAGACCCCTGAACCTCTGCCTGGTGATAGACACGAGCACGTCAATGAAGGGACCGAGACTGGAAGGCGCTATCAGGGCCGCGGAGCTGGTCCTCCGCAGCCTGAAGGAAGATGATTCCCTGGCAGTGGTGAGCTTCAACGACAGGGCCAAAGTGGTGCTCCCGGCCTCCAGACAGCACGACCTCAGAAAGGCCCTCGGCCTCATAAGGAGGCTGAAGGCCGAAGGGGGAACGGAGATGTCCTACGGGATTTCGGCGGGGCTTTCGGAACTTTCCAGAGCCGGTAGCCCGGGAGAAGCTATAAGCCACATCATTTTGCTCACCGATGGAAATACCTATGGCGATGAAGAGGAATGCATAAGGCTGGCCAGACAGGCTAAAAACAGAGGCATATCCATAACGGCCGTTGGCCTCGGGACGGACTGGAACGAGGAGCTTCTGGAGAACATAGCCCAGGCAAGCGGCGGTGTGAGCCTCTACATCCCCCACCCCAGGGAACTGCCCAGGACTTTTCGGGAAAGGGTGGAAGCTTTAGCCAGAGCCATTTCCTCCTTCTACGGAAGGATTGAGCTAAACGAAGGGGTGAAGCTGAAAGGCCTGTTCCGCCTCGATCCGCAGACAAGCAGAGTAATTGGGGATGATCGGACCTTCTTCCTGGGCCCATTCAGCGGTTCGGTCCGGCTCCTGGCGGAACTGGTGATCCCGCCCCTTCCGGCAGGACAATACACCGTCCTCAGGTGGGAGTTCGGGGACATAAGCGGGAAGCTCTCGGCCAGGGGCGAGGTTTCCCTCGGAATGGCGGAAGGCGCCGGCGAGCAGGCCATACCCAGGGAAATCCTTGCGGCCGCCGGGCAAGTGGCGATCTTCAAGCTCAGGGAAAAGGCGTGGGAGGAGATAAGGGCGGGAAAGAGAACGAAGGCGAGCGGAAGCCTCCTGTTTCTGGCCAGGCGCCTGGAGGAAGCGGGGGAGAGGGAGCTGGCCAGGCTGGCCCGCAGGGAAGCCATGCTCCGGCCCGAAGCCGGAGACCTTTCGGCGGAAGGACGGAAGAAGCTCTACTACAATACGAGGCTTCTGGCCCTCAAACCACCGGAGGAGGGATGATACGCTGCCCTGTCTGCAGTGCCGAGAATTTGCCCAATACCCTCTTCTGCGAGGAATGTGGTGAACCCCTCATCTACGGGGGAAAGATCACCATACGGCTCCTTTCCCTGAGCGATGGGTGGGAGGTGAAAATGCCCATTGAGAACGAGCTGATCATCGGCAGGGCAGACCCCGCATCGGGCTTCAGGCCTCACCTGGATCTGACCGATAAAGGCGGGCTGGAAAAGGGCGTATCCAGAAAGCACCTCCGCCTCTTCCGCCAGGGAAGGAAAATTTTTGCCGAAGACCTGGGGAGTTCCAATGGCTCCTTCATAAACAACAGGCCCCTTGAGCCCTTTGTCCCCGAACCCATCTCCTCGGGAGATGAAATCCGCCTGGGAGGAGAAATCCTGAAAGTCTACCTGGAGGAGGGATAGAGCTATGGCTTACACGGTGGTGATACACCTGGTGGGGGAAGAGCCTATACTGGCGGAAATGGAGAAACTGCCCGACCCATCAGATAACTGCGTGATCTGCACCGGGGTTCGCAGGAAGGATGGTAAGCCTGTGGAATATGTGGACGCTAATGTGGACATGGTCATATTCCCGTGGCACAGGATAAGCGCGATAGAAGTTCTGCCTTCAGCCGAAGAGGAGGTGGTGGAGTTCTTCAGGGAATAGAGAGGCGGAAGCCGTGTCCCCTGACGGTTTCAATGTATTTTGCTTCGGGGTCGAGGGAAGCAAGGCGCTCCCTGAGCCTGTGGATTATAGCATCAATGGCCTGGTCGGTCACGCCCCCTCTGGCTTCCGGCCAGAGGGCCTGGGCTATTTCTTCGCGACTCACAACACGCCCCGAAGCATCGTAGAGCAATTCAAGGAGGCGGAACTGAAGGGGCGAGAGGGGCGGTATCAATTCCTTACCCTTCACCCAAACCTTGCGGGAACTTCTATCCAGCCTGATGGGCAACTCGCTCTCAGCTGCAATGGGTGCAGTGGAGCCTGCATCCACAAAGAGGAACTTGAAGGTAAAAGCTATGGATATTTCATCGCCGTCTCTCAGCACCTGGGGAGCTGATACAGGGACGCCGTTCACGAATGTGCCGTTCTTGCTCCCCAGGTCTTCTATAACGAAGTTTTTGCCGTGGCGGGTTATGCGGGCGTGGAAGCGCGAAACCCTCCGGTCGGGCAGCAGGATTTCGCATGAATTGTGGCGGCCTATGGTCAGGACGTCCTGCTTGAGTTCCCAGCGCTTCCCCCGCTCAGGCCCTTCGGTCAGGATCAAAATAGGCCCTTCCCAGTGGGCAGGAGGTTCATAATTTCCGGTCATGCTGGAGCTGGCCAAACCCCTAACCCCTGGAACCATCCTGCGCTCCCGCTACAGGATAATTGAACTGGTGGGGAGGGGAGGGATGGGCTCGGTCTACAGGGC
>DAOUCW010000270.1:0-1535 GCA_034431695.1 Anaerolineae bacterium
CCGTATCCGAGGCCGTAGATCAGGGCCGAGAGGGCGAGGAGATGGCGCGATCGGGTTGAGGCGAGCGAGGCCATTGATACGATCGTGAGGGCTGTTGCCGGGATCGCCACCTTTCCGCGGCCCGCTTTATCGGAGAGCCTCCCGCCGAAGATGAGGGAGGGGATGAATATCAGGGATAAGAGCGAGAAGAAGAGGCCCGCTGGCCCGAGGTTCCTTTCGGCCATGAAGAGCGGCAGGAAGGAGATGATGGCGCCGTAGGATACACCGAGGGCCCCCGTGAGGAGCACGGGAACGGCGATCTCTGAGAAGGAAAGGGGGACATCGGCGCGGTCTGAACCCTCGTGGATTTCGGGCAGGAGCAGGGTCAGGGCGAGGGAGATGGCCCCGAAGCCGGCGCTCGCTGAGAAAAGCCTCGTGAAATTGCCCCCTGAAGCCAGCAGATCGCCCACGAGAGGGGCGAAGAGGAGGGAGAGGGGGGCGGATATTCCCGCAATCCCGATCAGTTCACCCCTCCTTTCCGGGGGAGCGAGGTCGGATATGAAGGCGGCGAAAGCGGTGGTGAAGAAAGCGATCCCGGTCCCGTGGAAGGCGCGCAGGAGGAGAAGGCTTTTCAGGTCCCTGATCAGGCAGTAGAGGCCCATGCTCAGGGTGAAAATGGCGCTTCCCAGGATCAGACCGGCTCTCCTCCCTGTCCTGTCGGAAACCCAGCCGGCCAGAGGGCGGAAGAGGATGGCGGCCATGGCGAAGGAGAACTGGGTTGCTCCTATGAAGGCTGCACCCCCTCCCAGTGCGTTCAGGAAGAGGGGGAAAGTTGAGAATAGGGTCTGGAAACTGAAGAAGAAGGCGAAGCTTGCCGCAAGGGCCAGCCAGAGAGGCCAGGGGTAACCCAATTCTTCAATCCTCCTCCACCTTGAGGACTGCCAGGAAAGCCTCCTGAGGGACCTGGACCCGGCCTATCTGTTTCAGGCGCTTCTTGCCCTCCTTCTGGCGTTCCAGGAGCTTGCGCTTGCGGGTTACGTCTCCTCCGTAGCACTTGGCCAACACGTTCTTCCTGAGGGCGGGGATGTCGGCCCGCGCCACCACCCTCTTCCCGATGGCAGCCTGGATCGCTACCGGGAAGAGCTGGCGGGGTATGACCTCTTTGAGCTTCTCCACCAGCACCTTCCCCCGCCTGTAGGCGTCATCCCTGTGCACTATCACCGAGAGGGCATCCACCGGCTGGCCGTGCACGAGGACCGTTAGCTTTACCAGGTTGTCGGGCCGGTATTCCAGGAAGGAGTAGTCAAGCGAAGCGTAGCCCCTGGTCACGGACTTGAGGCGATCGTAGAAATCCGTTATCATCTCGGCCAGAGGCATCTCGTAGAGGAGCATGACCCGCTTGGGGTCCAGGTATTCCATCCTGACGAATTTCCCCCTCCGCCTGGTGACCAGTTCCATGACCGAGCCGATGTATTCGGAGGGGGTGAAGATCTGCACCCTCATCCAGGGTTCCCGGATCTCTTCAATTTCCGATTCCGGGGGGAAGCGGGCGGGGT
>DAOUCW010000271.1:0-2985 GCA_034431695.1 Anaerolineae bacterium
TCCTTGTCCCTGTGGTAGAGGGCGTAGGCTCTGAGGGCGTTGTCCAGGTAGGGGAGGAGGTGGAAATACTGGGGGGAGTAGAGGTTCTCAATCCCCAGCATCTTTTCCACCTTCCCGATCCCCTCATCGGTGAGGGTGACGATGCGGGCTTTCTCATCCACCTGGTAATCCACTCCCGGGGTGAGGTGCGGGACAAGGGCGGCAAAGGTCTTGTAGAGCTCGGCTGATTCCTGGGCAGGGCCGGAGATGATGAGAGGAGTTCTGGCCTCATCTATGAGGATGTTGTCTATTTCGTCAATTATGGCGTAATTGAGCTCTCTCTGAACGCACTCCGAGAGGTCCTGGACCATGTTGTCCCGCAGGTAGTCGAAGCCGAACTCGTGGTTTGTGCCGTAGGTGACATCGGCGAGGTAGGCTTCCCGCCTGGAGACGGGCCTGAGGTGCTGGTAGCGGTCATCTTCGGAGATGTAATCGGGGTCGTAGATGAAGGAGCTCATGGCGGGATCGGCTGCCATGGACTGGATTACTCCAACTTTCAGGCCCAGGAGGTGGTAGATAGGCCCCATCCACTGGGTATCCCTCTTGGCCAGGTAATCGTTGACGGTCACAACGTGCACTCCCCGGCCGGTCAGGGCATTGAGGTAGACAGGCAAAGTGGCTACCAGGGTTTTGCCCTCGCCCGTCTTCATTTCGGCCACTTTACCCTGGTGCAGGACGATCCCTCCCATGAGCTGGACATCAAAGTGGCGCAGGCCTATGGTGCGTTTGGAAGCCTCTCTCACGGCGGCGAAGGCCCTGGGCAGGATGCGGTTGAGGAATTTTTCCTCGGCTCTGCGCAGCTCTTCATCCAGGCGGTGGTATTCCTCCTCCAGTCTCTCCCTCAGCTCCGGGTCTTCTTCGGCCTCTAACTCGGCCTTCTTTTCCTCCACCCTTTCCCTCAGAGAAGCCGTCTCTTCCCTGAGTTCTCTCCGGAATTCCTCCGTAAGCTTGCGGAGGTCTTCATCCGATAGTTTCTCCATTTCCGGTTCCAGGGAGTTTATCTCCTGGACCAGGGGTTCAAGCTTTTTCAACTCCCTCTCGTTCGGGTCGCCAAGGACTGTATCCAGAAGTTTTTTCAGCAACTTACCCTCCTTCATTCGTTGAAAAGTGCCCCCACGGATACGCCCATGTGGATGCGCCTTATCACCTCGCCCAGGAGCGGGCCGATGGATATGACTTTGATGGGTGGTAGATGCGCCCTCTTCTCCTCGCTTATGGGGACGGTGTTGGTCACCACGATTTCTTTTATATCAAGTCCGCCCAGGTTCTGGTAGCAGTAGGGAGGCGAGAGGATGGGATGCACGGCGCATACGTAAACATCCTTGCAGCCGAACCGCTTGGCGGCGGCGTAGGCGTGGGCGATGGTGGAAGCGGTGTCTATTTCGTCATCAACGATGAGCACATTTTTGTCCTTCACATCCCCTATTATTCCGTAATCCACAACTTTTGAGCCACCGGGTTCAGTGTATCTCCTCTTTTCCACAATGGCCAGGGGGGCTCCGATCCTTTCGGCGAAGTTCCGGGCCCTCTTGACAGCGCCCACATCCGGGGCCAGGACCACGAGGTTGGGGATGTTTTTCTCCATGAAATACTCCTCCAGCAGGAAGAAGACGTGGATTTCGTCCACGGGGATGTTGAAGAAGCCCTGGATCTGGGGTGCGTGCAGGTCCACCGTCAGGACCCTGTCAGCTCCGGCAACGGTTATGAGGTCGGCCACGAGCCTGGCGGTTATGGGCACTCTGGGCTGGTCCTTCTTGTCGGTGCGGCCGTAGGCGTAGTATGGGATTACGGCCGTTATACGCCCGGCCGAGTCCCTCTTGAGGGTGTCAATGGCTATCAGAAGCTCCACCAGGTTCCGGTTAACGGGGGAACAGGTGGGCTGGACGAAGAAGACATCCTTGGCCCTTACGCTGGAAAGCAACCGAACGAATATGTTCTCATTGGGGAACTCAAAAATTTCTATCCCTCCGAGTTCCAGTCCCAGGTAATCGGCTATTTCTTTAGCGAGCTGGGGGTGAGCTCTTCCGCTGTAGACGGCGAGGTCGCCATACATCTTATACATCTGGTTGCCTCCGCTGAGAGGTTTCGGGCCACTTTCCATTATATAACAAAACCCGGATAAGTAAAAGCCAAATCGCTCACCGGAACTGCCCGGCGATCAATTGTTGTGGTAATATATAAAGCGGGGGCTGGCAGAATGGCGAAGCCGAGCGAGCAATCGGGCGGCGGGAAATCGCCCGGAGAAAAGGGAAAGCTCCTCCAGTTAAGGCTTTTTTGCCGGGTTAATTGGGTTGCCCGGGCTGGAAATGCTCGTTGAAAGGAGGCACATGCAGAAAGCGAGGGACCTGTTCCTCCTTGCGGCACTGATCGCGGGCTTCGCGGTGCTTGGAATAATCTGCGGTTTCGTAGCAGGAGCGCTCTTCCTGCGTTTCCAGAGCACGCCCGTTCCTCCAACCCCGACCTTTACCCCCATCCCTTTACCACCGGAAGCCTCCTGCATACCGGGGGCAGAAGCCCAGGAAGCCCTGACGGTCGCTGTGGTGGATGGGGATACCATAGACGTAAACATCGGAGGGAAAGTCTACAGGGTCCGCTACATCGGGGTGGATACGCCCGAACTCAACGAACCCTTCTACCAGGAAGCGCTCCAGGCCAACGCTTCCATGGTCCTCAATAAGAAGCTGCTCCTGTTCAGAGACGTCTCCGAGACCGACCGCTACGGCCGGTTGCTCCGCTACGTTTTAACCGATGGCGTTTTCGTAAACTATGCTCTGGTCAGAAATGGCTACGCCAGGGTCTCAACTTTCCCGCCCGATGTTTCCTGCGCTAACCTGTTCCTCGAGGCTGAAAGGCAGGCCAGGGAAGCGAACCTCGGCCTCTGGGGCATTTCTGCTCCCCTCCCCACTGCGCCTCTCCCAACCCTTTCTCCCTCAACCCCCTCCCTCC
>DAOUCW010000272.1:0-4416 GCA_034431695.1 Anaerolineae bacterium
AAACCACTTCATCCACAGCTGCCGCCGCAACATCGCCATCACAGCCATCATCATAAACAACAGCGTTTACGGCATGACGGGCGGGCAGGTTGGGCCGACCACCCCGCTGGGGGCTTTCTCCACCACCACCCCTTACGGCAACCTGGAGCGCCCCTTCAGCATCCCCGAGCTGGCCATCGCTGCCGGAGCGAGCTTCGTGGCCAGGAGCACCGTCTACCATGCCATTGAACTGAGCCGCTTCATTGAGAAAGCCATCCTCAAGAAGGGGTTCTCGGTGGTGGAGGCGGTGAGCTACTGCCACACCCACTTCGGCCGGATGAACAACCTGCGCACTCCCGTGGAAATGATGCGTTTCCTCAAGGATAACGCCATACCTCTGGCCGAATACGAGAAACTTCCACCGGAACAGAGGGAAGGCAAGATCAGCAGGGGCATCTTCCTGGACAGGGAAGCGCCGGAGTTCGTGGAGGAATACGAAAAAATTATCGCCAATTTCAGGGCTTCGGGAGGGGATGATGGATCGCTTTGAGATCAAACTGGCCGGTGAGGGAGGGCAGGGTCTGGTCCTGGCCGGTGTGATCCTGGCCGAAGCGGCCGTCAAGGACAACAAGAACGTGGCCCAGACCCAGTCCTACGGGCCGGAGGCCAGGGGAGGAGCCTCCTCATCGGAAGTGGTGATATCCGACGGGGAGATTGACTACCCGAAAGTCATCCAGGCCGATGTCCTCCTGGCCATGAGCCAGGAGGCCTGCGACAAGTTCCACAGCGAAGTCAAGAAAGATGGCCTCTTAATCGTTGATTCGGTGAACGTCCAGCGGGTTCCAACGCCGGAAGCCATCCAGCTCCCCATCACGGCCATGGCTGAAGAAGTTACCGGGAAGAGGGTGACGGCAAGCATCCTGGCGCTGGGCCTGATCGTCGGCCTCACCGGGATCGTATCCGAGGAAGCCATAAGGGAGGCCGTCAGGGCCCGGGTGCCGAAGGGAACGGAAGAAGTCAACCTCAAAGCCCTGGAAGCGGGATTGGCCAAGGGCAGAGAACTGGCCTCCGCCAGGAAGAGGAGGGCGTGAGCACCGACAAACTCATCGGGAAGATAATCGCCTTCATACAGGAAAAGCACCCGGATGCTTACCTTGTGGGAGGGTGCGTCAGGGACCGCCTGATGGGCAGGGAGATAAAGGATTTTGATTTCGTGGTGACCCGCGACGCCATCCCCCTGGGCCGGGAACTGGCCGATCGCTTCCGGGGCGCCTTTGTCGTCCTGGATGAGCAGAGGGATTTCTCCCGCGTTGTGTTCAGAGATTTCTACGTGGATCTGGCCCGAATGGTCGGAAAGGATCTGATGGAAGACCTGAGCCACAGGGATTTCACCATCAACGCCATGGCCGTGCGCCTGGAGGACTGGGAAAAAGACCCTCCCCCGGTTATTGACCCCCACGGTGGAAGGGAAGATCTGAAGGCTCGGGTCATCCGGCGCCTCTCACCGCACTCGTTCCTGGAGGACCCTTGCCGCATCCTGAGGGCGATACGATTCTCGGCCCAGCTTCGCTTTGAGATAGAGCCC
This sequence comes from Anaerolineae bacterium, assembly GCA_034431695.1. GTDB lineage: Bacteria > Chloroflexota > Anaerolineae > SpSt-600 > SpSt-600 > SpSt-600. Next base: position 1,565 of record DAOUCW010000272.1, read on the forward strand.
GAAACTCTGCGGGAAATGGCCGAGCATGCCCCGCGCCTGGCCCTGGTCTCGCGGGAGAGGCTCCGGGACGAGCTTGCCTTCATCCTGGCCGAGAGGGATTCCACCCGCTACATCAGGCTCATGGACGAACTGGGAATCCTGAAGGAACTCTTCCCGGAGCTGGAACCTCTCAAAGGGCTCTTCCAGAGCTATCCCCATCACCTGGACTGCTTCCGGCACACGCTTGAAACCCTGTCCCGGCTGGAGTGGCTCCTTGAGGAGCTGAAAAATCCAGAGGCCGAAGGACCAGGGCAGTCGCTCTCAGCTCATCTGAGCGGGATGCAGGAAAACATCCTCGGGCACCTTGAGCGCGAGATAGTGGCCGGAAGGAAGGCCCTGATAGCCCTCAAGATGGCCGTGCTCCTTCACGACCTGGGCAAACCCTACACCCTCACCGTGGACGAGAGGGGCACGCACTTCTACGGCCACGAGAGGGAAGGAGCCACCATCGCAGCCGATGTGATGGAGAGATTTCGCTTCTCCTCAAAGGAGGTGAAAGGCGTATACACAATTGTGCTCAACCACATGCGGCCCGCCCTTCTGGCTCAGGAGGGTCCCCTCTCCAGAAGAGCAATCCACCGCTTCTGGCGCGATGTGGGCGATTGGGGGGTGGAAACGTGCCTCCTCTCCCTCGCCGATCACCTGGCCACCTGGATGGAAGACCTGATACCGGAGCGATGGGAGGGAAGGGTCAGGGTGGCGGGAGAACTGCTGACTGCGTATTTCAATCACCGGGAGGAAATCCTGCCGAAGCCCGTGGTGCGAGGGGATGAACTGATGGAAGCCCTCGGCATCAAACCCGGCCCCATCGTGGGAAAACTCCTGAAGGTGGTGCAGGAAGCCCAGGCGGAAGGCAAAGTGAGGGCAAAGGAGGAAGCCATTGAACTGGCCAGGAGAGCGCTGGAATCAGGGGAGGTTAAAGTTTGGGAGCCGTAGTATTTGACCTGGAAACCAGGCGTTCCTTTCAGGAAGTCGGTGGGAGGGGAAACATCCACCTTCTCGGCCTCTCCGTGGCCGTCACTTACAACGAGGACGAAGACTCCTTCCACTTCTACACCGAGGAAAACGTGGCCGAGCTGGTGGAAGAGCTGAAGAAGGGCAATCCGGTGGTGGGATTCAACCTTTATCGTTTTGATTACCCCGTCCTTCAGGCCTACACTTCTTTCCCCCTCATGAGCCTTCCAACCCTGGACATCCTTGAGGAAGTCTACAGGCGGGCAGGCTTCAAAGTGAGCCTTGACCACCTGGCCTGGGCCACCCTGGGGACCGCTAAAAGCGGCGATGGGCTGATGGCCGTCCACCTCTGGCGAAGGGGGCGGATTGAGGAACTGATGGAATACTGCCGGAGGGATGTGGAGATAACCTGGCAAATCTACGATTTCGGCCGTCGCAACAGGTATATCATCTGTTACGACAGGAAGTGGCGCGAGCTGAAGATCCCGGTTAACTGGTGAGGGCCTATGAGAAAGGGTGCCCGGGTCAAATTGAGCAAATTCATGAGCTACATACTGCGCCACCACCCCGAGAGGGTGGGACTGACCCTGGACGAGGAAGGGTTTGTCTCCATAGATGAGCTGACGAGAGCCATCGCTTCAACTCCGGGCTGGGAGTGGGTTGAGAGGCACCACCTCATGCAGGTGGTGACGGGCGACCCCAAGGGGCGATTCCAGGTGGTGGGCGATAAGATAAGAGCGACTTACGGCCACAGCGTTGAAATCTCCCCGAAATACAAACCCACCAAACCCCCCGAAATCCTCTACCATGGGACATCCCGGCGGGCCATTCCGGCCATAAGGAAAGAGGGATTGAAACCTCAGAAACGCCGTTACGTCCACCTCTCAGCAGATAGAGACACCGCCTTTGAAGTGGGGATGCGCCACGATGAAAACCCCGTGGTGCTGGAGATAAAAGCCAGGGAAGCTTATAAGGCAGGGATTTTCTTCACCAGAGCTGCCCCCAACATTTTCCTCTCTGACCCCATACCCCCGGAGTTCATAATTTTCCCCGAGGGAGAAGAGGATGAAGGGGACTGAAGAGCCACGGGAAGAGAAGAGGCGCATTCTCCTGCACATCTGCTGCGCCCCCTGCAGCACCTACACCATCGCCAGGCTGAGGGAACTGGGGTTTGAAGTGACTGGCTTCTGGTTCAACCCCAACATCCATCCCTACAGTGAGCACAGGCTGCGCCTTGAAAGCCTGCGGACCTACGCTTCCGCCATCGGCCTCCCCCTGGTGGAAGAGCCGGGCTACGAGATGGTCCGCTTCCTGAGGGCAGTTTGCGGCCGGGAACGCTTCCGCCAGAGGTGCAGGATATGCTACGAAATGAGGCTCCTGCGGACGGCCCTGAGAGCCAGGGAGATGGGCTTTGAGTTCTTCACCACCACCCTCCTGATAAGCCCTTACCAGGATCAGGAGGCCATTAGGGAGATAGGGGAGAGGGTGGGGAAGGAGTTCGGGGTAGAATTCTACTTTGAGAACTTCCGCCGCGGCTGGGCCGAGAGAGGCCGGCTCGCCCGGGAGTATACCCTCTACCGCCAGCAATACTGCGGCTGCATCTACAGCGAGTGGGAGCGCTACGACCGGAGGGGAGCCGAAGAATTCTGGAGCTGAGGGGACTTCACCTCAGGCTCTCCACCGCGATCCCGATGATCCCCGCCAGGACCGTGAGGGCTGAAATCACACCGAGGCGGCGCAGCCACGAGCCCCGCAATCCTCCAAGCCTGGCCATGGGCACGTGGAAGAGAAGGCTGGCCATTGATGCCAGCACAACCCCGATTCCCGCCTCCTCCATTGGGATCTGCCCCTGGGCCTGT
>DAOUCW010000273.1:0-3414 GCA_034431695.1 Anaerolineae bacterium
AATCTCTACCTTCCTCCGGTGAAGGGGGAAGAGGGGATGTGGGGTGAAAGCCGCCAATTCAGGATAATAGGAGAAGATTGGGAAGACTGAAGGGGGATTGCCCCCTTTCGCTCTGGATTTGCCCCGGGGGAAGTGGCGGTTTTCCCCCCAATTCTCCGCATTCCTCATGGGGAAGGCCCTTCATGAGCTCACCGCAAAATTTCCCCTCGCTGTGTGCCGTTGCTCGTCCTTAAATTGACAAAATCGGCTTGAAACGGTATAAAGCATAAGGAGAAAGCGGCCGATGGGGAGGGGAGCTACGGCTGAAGAGATCTTCCTCAGTTTTGTGATTCCGGCTTATAACGAGGAAAAAAGGCTGCCTCGCACCCTGGAGAAGGTGCTGGACTACCTCGGAAGGCAGGATTACTCCTGGGAAATCATCGTCGTGGACGATGGCAGTGAGGACCGGACGGCGGAGGTAGTGGAGAGTTTCCAGGCCCGTACCCCGAACCTGCGCCTGATCCGCAATAAACACTGCGGGAAAGGCTACGCGGTAAGGACCGGGGTCCTGGCCTCCCGGGGCAAATACATTGTCTTCTCCGATGCCGACCTCGCTACCCCCGTGGAGGAGTTGCCCAAACTACTGGGCCCGCTTCAGGAAGGCTACGATTTGGCCATAGGCTCAAGGGAAGGGCTCGGAGCCCACCGCTACGGAGAGCCCTGGCACCGCCACCTCATGGGCCGGGTTTTCAACCTGCTCGTCAGGCTGCTGGTGGTGGGCCACTACCAGGATACCCAGTGCGGCTTCAAGGGATTCCGCCGGGAAGCGGGCCAGGACCTCTTTCGGCGGGTCCGGCTCTACGGAGATGATGCAGCCGAGATCAAAGGGGGGGCCGTTACCGCCTTTGACGTGGAAATCCTCCTCCTGGCCCACAAGAGGGGTTACAGAGTCAAAGAAGTTCCCGTAGAATGGTATTACGGAGAAAACACCAAGGTCAACCCGCTCAAGGATTCCCTGCGGATGCTGATGGACATAATCAAGGTGCGCTGGAACGACTGGCGCGGCCTTTACGGTTGAGAGGAGTGGAATGGCTTCTGCGGAACTGGCACGCTGGCTGAAGGAACGCAAGGACCTCCTCATGGTCAAATGGATAAGGGCTGTCAGGAAGGCGAGCCCGGGAACCGATGCTCTCCTTTCAACGCGGGAGCTGGGAGCGCGGCACCTGGAAGCCCTATACGATGCCTTCATCTCCGCCCTGGAGACAGATGACACCTCTTCCATGGATGCCATCCTCGAGCAACTTGTGAGGGACCGCCTCAGGCGCGAGTATAACCTCAGAGAAGTCCTCATCATCGCTCAGGAACTCAAAAGGACCTGCTGGGAAGAAATTGCGAAGGAATTCCCTTCCCTGAAGGCCCTGGAATACATCCAGATGGCCGAAGCGCTCTTTGACCACATGACCGTGAAGATGGCCAACACCTTCACCGAGGAAAGCTTCGCCTTCATCAAGAAGCTGAACAAGAGCCTGGAGCAGAAAGTCAGGGAGAGGACGAAGGAGCTTCAGCGGGCCAAGGACGAGCTGGAACGCATAGACAAAGCCAAGTCCGACTTCATCCGGATAGCCGCTCACGAATTGCGCACCCCCCTCACCCTGGTCCAGGGCTACGTGGGGATGCTGGCCTCGGAGGACTTCAAGGACAAAGAGCGCATCTTGCCCATCCTTCAGGGCCTGAACAAGGGGATAGCCAGGCTTGAATCCATAATCCGTGACCTCATAGATGTCTCTTACATTGATGCCGAAGTCCTGACCCTCAGCCTCCAGCCCGTATCCATACCTCAGGTATTCCAGTCCCTCCTGGCCGAATTCCAGCCCGCTCTCCAGAGCAGGCGCCTGAATTTATCCCTCGTTGGCCTGGAAGATCTGCCTCTGGTGGAGGGTGATCCCCATCGCCTGCGCCAGGTCTTCTACAACCTCCTGAGCAATGCTATAAAATACACCCCTGATGGCGGCTCCATAACCGTTACCGGTGAGCTCATCAGGGGCGAACAGGACTTCGTTCACATAACCGTTAAAGACACGGGCATAGGCATCCCGCCCGACAAGCTTGAGCGCATCTTCGACAAATTCTACAGGGTTGAAGATTTCAAACACCACAGCACCAGCAAGACCGATTTCAAGGGAGCGGGGCCTGGCCTCGGCCTGACCATCGCAAAAGGGGTGGTGGAAGCCCATGGCGGGAAGATCTGGGCCGAAAGCCCGGGCTACGACGAGGAACGCCTCCCGGGAAGCTCTTTCCACGTTCTCCTGCCGGTTAAAGCCCAGCCCGCCAGATCCGATTACATCCAGCAGCTCAAGCTCCCGGTGAAAGCCGTCATCTTTGACCTGGACGGCGTGATGGTGGACACGGGACCTTACCACTTCCAGGCCTGGCAGAAAGCCCTGGCCGACTTCGGCCTCCAGATGACGGAGGAACAGTTCCGTTCCACCTTCGGGATGAGGAACCAGGAGATAATCAGGACCATCTTCGGCAGCAGGTTTACACCGGAACAGGTGGAAGAAATCGGCCGGCGCAAGGATGCCATCTACCGCGAGCTCATCTACAGGCACCTCACGCCGATGCCTGGCCTCCTCAGGCTCATCCAGGACCTTAAGGCGAAGCGCTTCCGCATTGCCGTGGCTACGTCCACCTCCAGGGCCAATGCCTCCTTAATCCTAAAAACCTTAAAGCTCGAACACGAAATAGATGCCATCGTGACCGAGGAGGATGTGGAGAACGGCAAGCCCGACCCCGAAATCTTCCTGAAAGCGGCCGAGAAATGCCTGGCCCAGCCCGAGAACTGCGTCGTCCTGGAGGATTCTCCCGCCGGAGTTCAGGCTGCCAGGGCTGCCGGGATGAAGGTCATCGCTTTGACCACCACGAGGCCGCCTGAAGAGCTGAGGGAAGCCGACCTTGTGGTGGAAAACCTCATGGTGCTGACCCCTGAAATCATTGAGAGTTTGCTGGAGAAAGAGCTCGCATGAGTAAGAGATTGATCCCAACCGCGCAGGAGGAAGAAAGGGCCATACTGGTCGGAGTGGAGATCAAGGGCAAGCCTTCCAGGTGGTCAATAGAAGACTCCCTTGCCGAGCTTGCCCAGCTTGCCTGGACTGCCGGAGTGCGGGTGGTGGGGCAGACATACCAGAAGCTGGACCGCATAAATCCCGCTACTCTGATCGGCCCGGGCAAGGTTGAAGAGCTCAAGGCCATGAAGGAAGCCCTTGGTTGCAACCTCATAATCTTTGACGAAGAGCTCTCCCCTCGCCAGCAGCGGGAATTGGAAAAAGCCCTCAAAGTTAAGATAATAGACCGGACCGTCCTCATCCTTGACATATTCGCCCGGCATGCCAGAACTCACGAGGGGCGAATCCAGGTGGAGCTTGCCCAGTATCAATA
>DAOUCW010000274.1:0-22887 GCA_034431695.1 Anaerolineae bacterium
ATCAAGGGGCGAGGGGCCAGCTCCTGCAGACCGCCCACGAGTGGGGCCACGAACCGGAGCTAACCCTCAGCAAGCGAGGGTGGGGAAGGGGGGTGCAGGGGGCGAAGCCCCCTGCATTTCCCTCTTCCAGCACAGAAATCGCCTGGATCTATCGCCGGGCAGGCTTGAGAATCACCACGTTGACCGAGGTCAGCTCCCTGAAGCGCTCGGCATCCCTCTCGGAGCCGACTATTTCCCCATAGTGCATGGGGATGGCAACCTCGGGCTTTATGGCATCGGCAGCACGGGCAGCCTCCTCAGCCGTCATCACATAGGTCCCGCTGACGGGGAGGAGGGCAATGTCCACTTTTAAGCCTTTCATCTCGGGGATGAAGTCCGTATCGCCGGCGTGGTAAATGCGCTTGCCCCCCAGAGTCACGATGAAACCCACGTGCCCCGCCCCTTTGGGGTGGAAAGGCTTATCGGTGTTGTAGGCCGGAACCGCCTCCACTTCAATGCCTTTTACCGTGATTTTGTCGCCGGGCTTAACCGTCCTGACTTCCCCCTTCAGTTTCTTTGCGGCCGCCGGAATGGTCACTATGACCGTGTCGGGTTTCTGGATCTTAGCCACATCCTCGGGAGAGCAATGGTCGTAATGGTCGTGGGTTATGAGGATTACATCGGCTTTGGGGGAACCGGGGGGAAGCTTCCAGGGGTCAATGTAGACCGTGACCTCTCCCTCCAGGCGGAAGGAGTCATGGCCGAGCCAGTGAATGTTCTCCACCATAGCTTTTACTCCTCAGGTTATTTCCTGCAACAAGTATAGCACCTGCCGGGTTAAGGGGGCAAAACGGGCTTCTTTCACCCTTCTTCACTCGCGAGCAGAGCAGCACCGAGCGCCCCGATTATCTGGGGTTCTTCGGGCACGATGAGCTTTACCCCCAGCTCTTCCTCCAGAGCTCTGACCACTCCGACGTTCTTGGCTACGCCACCAGCGAAGGCCACAGGAGGGGTAACCCCGATCCTCCTGGCCATGGCTCCGACCCTTCGGGCGATGGCTTTGTGGATCCCCGCCGCTATATCCTCCACCGGAATCCCCCTGGCTATCAGGGAAACTACCTCCGATTCGGCGAAGACCGTGCAAGTACTGGAGATTTCGGCTGGATTGCGGGAGCGAAGGGAAATCTCCCCAAGCTCTTCCACTTTCACTTCCATGACTTTCGCCATGACCTCCAGGAAGCGCCCGGTCCCGGCCGCGCATTTGTCGTTCATCACAAAATCCAGAACCCGTCCGTTCTTCCCCACCAGGATGGCCTTGCTATCCTGCCCCCCGATGTCTATCACCATCCTGACTTCAGGGTAGAGGTAGTTTATCCCCCGCGCGTAGCAGGAAATTTCCGTAACCTGTCTGGAGGCGAAGTCCACACTTATGCGGCCATACCCTGTGGCCACTATCGGGCCCACTTCCGAGCGGGATATGCCCGCCTTCTCAAGGGCCTCTTCCAGGGCTCTCTCCGCTGCCCTGCGGCTGTTTGCCCCCGTTTCAAGGATGGAATAGGCGAGAATTTTCCCATCTCTGAGGATCAGAGCCTCTGCTGAGGCAGAACCGACATCTATTCCCACCGAACATTTCATTGCTCAACTGCCTCCGCCAAGGGTTTCCAGGAAAGCCTCCAGGCGCACCCGGAGCTGCCCATCCTGGTAGCCGTTCTCGTCAATGCAATCCCCCTCCAGCTCCAGGAAGGGGATGCCTTCCTCCCTGAACCTCCTGCGCAGGATGGCCATCGCCCCCTGGGACTGGCGACAGCCCCAGTGATTGAAGTGGATTGCTCCATCGGCTTTGAATTCCTCCACATCGGCCAGGGCCTTTGATATGCGCCTCTCCACATGGCCGAGGGAAGGGTGGGAGAGCATCTTCCAGGCCAGGGAAAGGAACGGCTCTTCTTCTCTCAGGGGCTCCCACCAGACACCGCTGTGTTCCTCAAAAACTATCGCCGCTCCCTTCTCATCCTCCAGCAGATTGAACAGCTCCACAGGGTAGAAGCATTTGAGATGCATCCAGTAAAGGCGAACGCGCTGTTTCGGCTGCTCCGGCCGGTTCTCCCTTGCGAGCCTCTCAAGGTAATCCCTCAGCGCCCTGTAGTAGGACACGCCGTAAGGCGAGCCAAAAAGGTAAGCGACGAGGCCGAGGTGACCTATCATCTTGCTACCCTTTAAAGGAGCAGGAATCCTCCTGCGGATTTCCCTGACCTCAAGGGCCAGAGAGCGGGCTTCGTTCGAAAGCTTTATCGCTTTCCTCAGCCCCTTTATATGATAACCGTTCCCCCTCACGCTGGCAAGGCCTGCCGCCACCTCCTCCAGAACCCGGGCGAGGTAATGGGCCGAGCTTTCCCCGGGCTCAGAAGGAATGTCAATCAGATAAAAGGGTTTACCCCTCCGGCAGGCTTCCCAGGCCAGGAAGGTCCCCGCCGCCCAGCACGGGAAATTCACCCCCACGAACGCCCCGGCCTCGGGGAAAAAGCCTGCTTCGGCGAGGCCTATGGAAGCGCGATGGAAGGAGCACAGGTCTCTCGGAACACCGAATTCATCGGCCAGGTGGAGGGCTTCCTGGGCCAGGCCCAAGCCCGCCACAACTGAAGCAGCTATCTCCGGATAAAAGGGGATGAAGCCAAGCCCCCAGATCAGCTCGGGAGGGACGAAGATGTTGGCCCAGACAATGCGCCGGGGAGGCGAGGAATAGAGGAGCCCGGCAAGCCACAGGGAAAACTCCGCCGATACCCTCTCGTGAGGGGCTTTACCCTTCTGAAATGAAGCCACGAGGTGCGCCACCTGACGTATGGATAAGGCAGGCGCGAGGAACTTCACCAACCGGAAAACTTTTTCCACCTTCATCGGCATTGCACCATCTCCAGGAAAGCCTGAACCCTTGTCCTGTTCTGACCGCTCAAGGATTCATCTTCCTCCTCAAGGAGGAGGCAGGGGATGCCCCGCCCTTTGAGATGGGAAGCGATGAAGGGGTATTCTGCCAGGGCGGGGTCGCAGAATTTGTAGTAGCTGAAAATCACCCCCACCGCCTTCCGGGCCTCAATTAATCCCCGGTAGAACTGGAGCCTGCGTTCGGGGTCCAGATCCCGTGGTGAGGGAGGCCTCCCAAGGTAAGCCCGAGCCAGGTTCAGGAGGTTCTCCTCCACGCTCCTTCCCACCGGTATTTCCTCCAGCAGGAACCTATCCCCAATATCCGAGTCCTCCGCCACCACCCTGAAGCCTTCCCCTTCCACAAGTTCAACGAGAGCCCTCTTCACCGTCACCCCGCCCGACAGCATTATCCCCGGCTTTGAGCCTGGACTCCTGCGGCTTTCAGCGCACGCCCCCCTCAGGAGGCTGATTGCTTCCGGCGGGGAAGATGTCAGGGCTTTAACCCGCAAATCCCAGAAAGAGAGGGAATCCATCAGACCGCTAACCCATAAATCCCTGGCCTCCTTCACAGCCCTCCTCAATTCATTCCCCAGGACGATGGCCTCTTCCAGCGCATCTGGATTGAATTCCCGGCCGAGCTGGTCAGCAAGCGCCCTGAAAAGGTGAGCGAGCCTCCTGGCCCCGGCTTCGTCCTTTCTGAGAGGCAATTCAAGGGCGAAGATGCGCCCGGGCAGCATCTCCTCCAGAACCTCAAAGAACCGGCGGTGGGATTCGTCCTCCAGCGGCACGAGAATGGCTTCCCACCGGTTATCCTGAAGCAGGGAAGCCGCCAGCAATTTGAGGTAAGCACAGAAATTCCGGGGCAACAGTCCTTCGGCCCTGGAAATGGGGACGCCCGAAGGCAGGATCAGGGAAGGACTATACCCCAGGGCCAGAGCCAGTTCAAAAGGAATTGCCGGTGAGATCAGGCCCAGCTTCGCCATTTTTGGTCTTTTGGGTCAATTATACAGACCTTGCCCCGCTACGGCAAATCGCTTCGCTGATTCCCCCTCGGGGCAAAGCTGCGAAATCATTTGACGTCATGAGGATAAAATGATAGAATGAGCCAGGAGGGGGTCATGAGGAAAATCCTGTTTTTCCTGACCCTTCTGCTGCTGGCATCGTGCGCCGGTTCAGGCGTTCAATCCGGAGGCGTGAGCCCGGAAGGGCACTATTACCTTGGCCCTGAAAATGCCAAGGTCCTGATAGAGGAATATTCCGACTTCCAGTGACCCTATTGCGGGCTGCACGTCCGGGTGACGGTGCCGAAGATAAAGAGCGAATACATTGACAGGGGGCTGGTGCGATACCAGTTCATCAACATGCCCCTCCGGAGCATCCATTCGTTTGCTCAGAAGGCGGCGGAGGCTGCCCTTTGCGCCGGAAAACAGGGCAAGTTCTGGGAGATGCACGACCTGCTCTTTGAGAAGCAGGGGGAGTGGTCAGCTCAGCTTTCTCCGTCAAAGGCTTTTGAAAGTTACGCAGCACAAATAGGCCTGAATGTGGAGAAGTTCAACCGCTGCCTCCAGGGAGGGGAGACAGCCCTCCAGGTTCAAAAGGACCTGGAGGAAGCTGCCAGGCGAGGGGTTAGAGCCACCCCTACCTTCTTCATCAACGGGAGGAAACTGGAGGGAGCTTACCCATACGAGGTGTTCAGGTCAATCATAGAGGAGGAATTGCGAAAATAGCGCTTTTGGCTTAAACTTATGAGATAAGGAGGAAAGGCGGAATGAGCCAGTTCAGCCGGGAGAAAGCTCTGGAAACAGCCATCCTGACGATCAAAAAGAGGTTTGGGGATGGGGCAATAATGCGCCTTGGGGATATACCCAGGCGTGATATCGCGGTCATACCCACAGGCTCCCTGGCTCTTGACATAGCCCTTGGAGTGGGTGGAATACCCCGGGGCAGGATAACGGAGATCTTCGGTCCTGAAGCCTCGGGAAAGACCACCCTTGCCCAGCACATCATCGCTGAGGCCCAGAAACTGGGAGGGACCGCTGCTTTTATAGACGTTGAGCACGCCCTCGACCCCAATTACGCCCGCAAATGCGGGGTGGATGTGGACAACCTCCTGGTGGCACAACCCGACACCGGAGAACAGGCCCTGGAGATAACGGAAGCACTGGTGAGGAGTGGCGCAGTTGACGTGGTGGTGATTGACTCGGTGGCAGCTCTCGTGCCCAGGGCCGAAATTGAGGGGGAAATGGGCGATGCCCACGTCGGACTCCAGGCCCGCCTCATGAGCCAGGCCCTCCGGAAACTGGTGGGAGCCATACACCAGTCCCAGGCCGCCCTCGTCTTCACCAACCAGCTCCGCCAGAAAATCGGGGTGGTCTTCGGAAGCCCCGAAACCACCACCGGAGGGATGGCCCTCCGCTTCTACGCTTCCATAAGGCTTGACCTCAGGAAGCTTGAGAGCATAAAGAGGGGTGGGGACATCATAGGGAACAGGACGAAAGCCATCGTCAAGAAGAACAAGGTGGCACCCCCCTTCAAGGAAGCGGAGTTTGATATCCTCTACGATGAGGGCATATCCAAGGAAGGCGATATCCTGGACCTGGGCGTGGCCTACGGGATAATAGAGAAGCGGGGCACTTTCTACACCTACAAGGATATCAACCTGGGCCAGGGAAGGGAAAACGCCCGGGCATTCCTCAAGGAAAATCCGGACCTGAGGGATACTCTGGAAGCCCTCATCCGGGAGGCGGCAGGCCTCCCACCCAAGGAGGCCCTCTTCCGCCAGTAGTCCCTGGGCCTGCGCTGCAGTCGGGAATTGACCCCCTCCGGCCTGAAGCGGAGGGGTTTCAGCCGAAGAACAGCCCCATACCCTCCTGAAAACCCTTCTCAAGGGAAGGGGGCTGTTTTATACATTAACCGGCTGCAGCGGGAGGCGGCAGCCGGTCTGTTTTTTAAAAGGGGGATGAAAATTTGCCGGGCCTTGTAACCCGGATCAAACCAGCCGATCCCGATGGCAAAAAAGTCAGGATAACCATAGAGGGCTTCCCGCCCATAACCCTGCCTCGGAGCGAGGCAGAAGGGCTGAAGGAAGGCCAGCTCCTTCCCGATGAAAAGGTGCAGGAGCTTCTGGAAAAGGCCGAACTATCCAGGGCCTGGGAAGCCTCTCTGCGCCTCCTCAAGTTCAGGCCCAGGAGCGAGCAGGAAATAAGGGCCAGATTGAGCCGCAAGTTCCCTCAAAACCTCGTGGAAAAGACCATCCATCTCCTCAGGGAAAGGGGCCTCGTTGACGACCGGCTCTTCGCCCGCTACTGGGTGGAGAACCGCAGGGAATTCAAACCCTCGGGCTTCAAGAAACTACGCTACGAACTCAGGGCCAAGGGGATCGCGCCCGAAATCGTCAGGGAAGTGCTGGAGGGCTTGGATTTTGAAGAAGAGGCCTACAGGGCCGCCATGAAGAAAGCACAGCGCTGGCACGCCCTGGACGAACTCTCCTTCAAGAAGAAAGTGGCCGATTTCCTCGCCCGGCAGGGCTTTTCCTTTGACATCATTGAAAGGGTATTGCCGAGAGTGTGGAGGGAAATTCAGCAGGAGGAATAGAGATGGGGTTGATCGTAGCCGTTGCCGTTATCCTTGCAGCGCTGGCCTTCGCTGCCGGCTATGGCCTGAGGCTCTACCAGGAAAGGAAAACGATAAAGTCCGCGCGAGATGAGGCCGAGAGAATCGTAAGGGAAGCACAGGATAAGGCCAAAGAGATAATCCTGGCCGCCAAAGATGAAACCATCAAACTTCGGGCCCAACTGGATGAGGAAATCAAGAGGCAGAGGGCTCACCTGCACAGCCAGGAGGAAAGACTCCAGCGCCGTCAGGAGTTCCTGGAGCGCAAGGCCGAGAGCCTGGACAAGAGGGAGAAGAAGCTGGCCCAGCGCCAGGCCGAAATCCAGGCCCTGTATGAAGAGGTGAACCGCCTGAAGGAAAAGGAACAGGAGGAACTCTACCGTATAGCTGGACTTACCCCTGAGCAGGCCAGGGAGATCCTGCTGGAGAGAGTGAGGGAGGAAGCCCGTCAGGATATGGCCAGGATCATCCGCGAAGAAGAGGCGAAGGCAAGAGCCGAGGCCGAACGAAGGGCCCGGGAGATCATCGCTGAAGCCATGCAGAGGATCGGAGCTGAAGAGGTGGCCGAGCTCGCCACCACCACCATCCCCCTCCCAAACGATGAGATGAAGGGCCGCATAATCGGCCGGGGAGGAAGGAACATAAGGACCATAGAGAATGTCCTGGGCGTTGACCTGGTGGTGGACGATACCCCCGAGAGCATAACGATTTCCTGTTTTGACCCCATAAGGCGGGAGATAGCCAGGATAGCCCTTGAGAAACTGATAATGGACGGGCGGATCCAGCCGGCCAGGATTGAACAGGCAGCCGAGCAGGCCCGGAAAGAAGTGGAAAACATCATAAGGGAAGAGGGGGAAAAAGCCCTGTATAAGCTCGGCCTCTCGGGCTTCCCTGAAGAACTCGTGGTCCTTCTGGGCCGGCTCAAGTTCCGCACCAGCTACGGCCAGAACGTCCTCCTCCACTCCATAGAAACAGCCCGCCTGGCAGCCATCATGGCCGCCGAACTCAAAGCCGATGTGAAGGTCGCCAAGCTCGGAGGCCTCCTCCACGATATCGGCAAAGCGATGGACCAGGTCGTTGATGGGCCCCACGCCGCCATCGGGGCTGAAATAGCCCGCAAATATGGCCTGCCCGAGGTAGTCGTCAACTGCATCGCAGCCCACCACGGCGAGGTGGAACCCCAATCGGTGGAAGCGGTCCTGGTGGAAGTGGCCGATGCCATCTCCGGAGGGAGGCCGGGCGCACGCAGGGAAAGCCTGGAAAGATACATAAAGCGGATTGAAACCCTGGAAGCCCTCGCCTCATCCTTCAAGGGAGTGGCCCAGGCCTTCGCCATCCAGGCAGGCCGTGAGATCCGGGTGATCGTCAAGCCCGAGGAGGTGGATGACCTGGCCATAATCCAGCTCTCCAGGGAAATAGCCCGCAAAGTGGAGGAGAACCTGGAATACCCCGGCCAGATAAAAGTGGTGGTAATCCGGGAGACAAGGGCCGTGGACTATGCCCGATGATCAAAAGGATTGAGCTGACGAACTTCCGCAATTACATCAGCCTTTCCCTGGACCTGCCCCCGGGCCTCACCATCCTCCAGGGGGACAATGCCCAGGGCAAGACTAACTTCCTGGAAGCCATATACCTCCTGGCGACAACCCGCTCCCCTTTCTCCAGAACCGAACAGGAATTTGTCAACTGGCTCGTTCAGGACGACCCTCTCCCTTTCGCCAGAGTGGCTGGAATTGTGCTGGGAAAGGAGGGCGAGACACGCCTTGAGCTGGTCATAACCGGAGAGCCCGGCCCCTCGGGGGTAAGATACCGCAAAAAAGCGCTGATAGATGGGGTCCCCAGGAGGCTGATGGACCTGCTGGGGCATCTCCGCTGCGTCTTCTTCTCCCCACAGGATGTGGAGATAGTTGCCGGCTCCCCCGAGGGGCGGAGGCGCTTCCTGGACATAGCTCTCTGCCAGGTGGATCTTAAGTATTGCCAGGCTCTGGCCCTGTATAACAAAATAGTGGAGAGGCGCAACCGCCTCCTCAAGAAGGCCCAGGAGGAAGGGTTCAGGGAGGATGAGTTCGCCTTCTGGGACGAGAACCTGGTCAAATACGGGAGCTTCGTGACCAGGACCCGCTGGGAGGCGCTGGGTTTCATGGCGCCAGAGCTGAGGGAGAACCACCTGGCCTTAACCGAGGGGGAAGAAACCCTGCAGACCCTCTACATTTCCTCCGCCGTGGGGGAAGCCATCACCGGGATGAGCCTCTCATCCCCTCCGCCCCTTGAGGAAATTGAAAAGGTCATGGCCGGAAGGCTTCTGGAAGCCAGGGAAAAGGACCTGAACCAGGGCGTCACCACCATCGGCCCCCACAGGGACGATGTCAGGTTCCTGCTCAACGGGAGAGACATCTCAGCCTACGGCTCCAGGGGACAGCAACGCTCGGCAGCCTTCTCCCTTCGCCTGGCTGAGATGGCTTTCATTGAGAGGAAAAGCGGAGAAAGTCCACTCCTCCTCCTGGACGAGGTCCTCTCCGAGCTCGACCAGAAAAGGAGGGATCGCCTTGCGGAGCTTGTCTCCAGAGCCCCCCAGGCCATCATCACCACCCTGGAGTGGGAGGGATTCAGGAGGGAATTCCTGGAGAAAGCTTACCTCCTCACTGTGTCCCAGGGGGTCGTGCGGGAGTTGACCTTTTCAGCTTTAACGGGCGCTTAGCCGGAATCCCGGGCCGCCTCGGATACTCCCCAGGGGTTGGCGACTCCTTGGCTATAAGGACCAGGTAGCGGGAACCCTCAAGGCCTGGAGCCTTCACCTGGTGCAATTTCACAACCCTACCCCCCAGGAGGGATATGGCCTCTTCGGAGACTTCCAGCTCCTGATAAACCTTCGGGCCCTTGTATGCCACCACGTAGCCCCCAACCCGGCAGAAGGGGAGCAGGTATTCGGCCAGGATCGGGAACTCGGCCAGAGCCCTCGCCAAAACCCAGTCGTATTGCTCTCTGTGGCCTGCCTGGCGAGCTACATCCTCAGCCCTGCCCCAGATTATTTCCACCCCCTCAAGCTTGAGGACGCCCTTCAGGTGCTCTAAGAACCGGATCTTCTTGCTGGAAGAATCCAGGAGGACGAGTTCTACCCGGGGGCTGACAATTTTGATCGGAACGCCGGGGAACCCGCCGCCTGTCCCCACATCCACGATCTTCACCGGCCGGCCTGAAGAAACCGCCTCCCTGAATTCAGGAAGCTCGTAGATCGTCAGGGAATCCAGGAAGTGCTTCACCTGCACCTCATCCGGAGCAATGAGGGAGGTGATGTTCGCCCTGCGGTTCCACTTCCGGAGTTCATTGTAGTAGCTTTCAAAGGCCTGAAGCTTCTCGGGGCCAGGCTCAAGCCCAAGCTCCCGCATTCCCTGCGCAAGTAAATTCATCAACTTTGTGCTTTCTCCTTCTGGAGGCGCAATTCCTGGAGGGCAGAGTTCACCCTGGCACTGAGTTCAGGCACATCCTTCACCAGGAGGGCCAGGACTTTCTTCTCGGGCTCAAAAAGGTATTTTCCGAAAAGGAGCCTTATGCTGGTGTAATCGTAGGGGAATTCCCTCAGCTTGAGCACCAGAACGGGCTCGAACCAGAAAGGCTGCAGGAATATCCGCTGGGACCAGTTCTGGCGGGCAGGCTCAAAGATTTTCCCGAAAATCCCGTATGAAGCCTCCACTATGTCGCCATAAGGTATGAAGAATTCACCGAAGAGGGATTTAACCTCAAGGCCTTCGCCTGTGACCTCAACGTAACTGGAGCGGGCAATAACGGCCACCAGGATCGCCAGAAGGAAAGAGGCAAGCGCCATCATGACCCAGGGCCATCGTGCCAGCCTGAGCAGGGAGCCAGGAAGCAGAGCCATGAAACCGGAGATAAAGAATATCATGAGGGCACGGCCAAAAATCGTATCCTTCAACCTCTTGTGGGTCAGAAAGCTATACCTTTTCCTCTCCATTGGACCTCTTCCGGTAGAAATCGCAAAGGTCGCTGAGCACGCAATCCCGACACCTGGGATTGCGGGGAGAACAGACCCTGCGGCCGTGTTCAATCATGTTGAGGTGGAAAGAGTAATAGTGCTCGGGGGGGATGAGGGCTTCCAGGATTCTGTGGGCTTTCTCCCTCGTCGCTCTCTCGGGGATGATGCCGAGCCTCCTGGAGACCCTGAAGATGTGAGTATCCACCGGGAATGCCGGCATCCCCAGCCCGAAGAGGAGGATGATGGCAGCTGTCTTGGGGCCGACCCCTTCTATGGACATGAGCCACCGGCGAGCTCCCTCAAGCTCCATGCTTTTGAGGAAGGAAAGGTCAAGGGTTCCCACCTCCTCTGTGATGCGCCTGAGAGCTTGCTGGATGCGGCGGGCCTTCTGATAGGAGAGGCCCGAAACCCTGATGGCTTCCTCCACCTCTTCCAGAGGCGCATCCCTCACCTCTTCCCACGAACGGAAGCGCGCCCTGAGGCTGGCAAAAGCCCTGTCCCTCAGGGCATCGTTGGTGTTCTGGCTCAGGATTGTGGAAACAAGCAGACCGATGAGGTCCCGAACCCCTGGTTTGCCCCTATCGCCGTATTGCTTCAGAAGCCTGGCATTTATTTCCCCGATCCTGTCCTCCATTTTTCTTCCAGGATCTCCCTGGCCTCCCGGAAAGCCATCTCTAAGCGGGGGTATAGGGTCCAGACGAGGCCCACTCCGAAGAGGGAACCGCTGAAGACCCTGCCGGGGGGCGTGCTTTCCCTCAGACCGAAAAGCTGGGTCAGGCCGTCAACGGCTATGGGTATGCACAGGATCAGGAAAGCCTTGAAGGGAAGGGGATCAAGGGTGTTCCTCACCAGGGCGAAAGCGAGGCCGGCGATCAGGATGGAGAAGTAAATGGCGAAATCGCGCTGGCATATTGCAATCTTGTAACCCATCTCCGGATTCCCGACGAAAGCCCTCCGCTTGAGGATGTTATCGGCATCCGGACCCATGGCCTCCCTGATCTGGTCAAGGGAATAATATGGCCTGGAGCTCAGGAAGAAGGAACGCTCCGGCAACTGGTGGCAGGCGAAACTGTAAAGGGTGTAGATTGCCTTGGCCGGCTTCGTTAACCCCGCACTCATGAGGATCGGGGCCAGGATCGTGGGCAGGAGGAAGAGAGCCACGCCCAGGTTTACTATAAACAACCAGTGCTTGGCAGCCTGATAGGCCAGCCACTCCGCTGCCCGGTCCAAGACTAAATCCCTCCCAGCAACCTCAGGGTATCCGTGAACAGCAGGATCCCCAGGATGATGAGGAAAATGCCTGTAACCCAGGAGATAACCTTACCATAGCGGCTGGCCCTGCGGAGCCACTGGCTCAGGGGGAGGAAAGCGGCTCCCACCGCCAGGAACGGAATGCCGAGCCCGAGGGAGTAAGCGGCAAGGAGCAGAGCGCCTTTCCACGCGGTGGCTGCATTCCCGGCCATAAGGAGTATCGCTGCCAGAATTGGACCCACGCATGGAGTCCACCCCGCCGAGAAAACCACCCCTGCAAGGAAGGAGGCGCCGTATCCTGCCCCCGACCCGGGGTTGAAAGGGAGCTTTTTCTCCCGGTAAAGGGCGGGTATTTTAAGCAACCCCATAACATTGAGGCCGAAGATCGCTATCAGGATGCCGCCCAGCTTCTGGATAAGCGGCATAATACCCCTCAGAGCCTGCCCCAGAGCCCCTGCCGAAGCCCCCATCATGGTGAAGGCGAAGGAAAAACCCAGGACGAGGGAGAGGGAGTGGAGGAAAATTTTCCTCCTGTCGCCTCCCTGCTCGAGCGAAACGCCACTCAGGTAGCCTATGAACGCAGGAATGATGGGCAAAATGCAGGGCGAGAGGAAGGAGAGAAATCCAGCCCCCAGTGCTATCAGCAGGTTTATGTCCTGAGGCCTCATCCCTCACTCCTCCAGCACATACTCAAACGTGAGCAGGGAAATGGCGGCGAAAAGCGCATCAAAGGCCACCATGAGCCTTATCCAGTTAGAAGCCTCGGAAAGGGGGGAATTGTCCAGGACAATGCCGGTCGCTTTCACCGCAGCGATCATCAGCGGGATTGAGGTGGAGAAGAGGAGCACGGGGAGCATCACCTCCCGTGCCCGGGTGTTGATGGCCATGGCGGCGAAGAGCGTCCCGACCCCTGCGAACCCGATGGTTCCGAGGGCGAGGATGAGGAAAAAGGAGGGGCGGAAGAGGTTCACATTGAAGAGAGCCGAAAACAGTGGCAGGGTCAGCAGCTCAACGGAAGCCATGAATGCCACATTGCTGAGCCACTTGCCCAGGAAGATGGCGCTTCTGTCCACTGGGGCCAGGAGGAGGCCTTCAAGGCACCCCCTGTCCTTTTCCAGGACAAAGGAGCGATTGAGTCCCAGGACTCCGGCGAAGGCGAAGGCCACCCACAGAGCCCCCGGCACCACCTTCGCCACATCCTCCACCCTCAACTCAAAGGCGAAATTGAAGATAAGGGTCACCAGCATGACGAACACGAACATAGAGCTGAAAATTTCCCTGCTCCTCCACTCAGCCAGGATGTCCTTTCGGAAAATAGCCCCCACAGTTCTCCAGTAGCTCACAGGACCTGAAATGGGTTGCCTTACCTTCTGGCGCGTCAAACGCCGTTGCCTCTTTTGAAATCAAGGTAGCTCTGCAGGATCAGGGCGGCGGAGGCGGCATCAACCTTCCGCCGGATCCTCCTCCCATCGTAGCCAGCTTCCCGAAGGTAAGCCTCGGCCTGGGCGGTGGAAAGGCGCTCATCCCAGAACACAATTTCCAGATCCATCCCTTTTTCCCTGAAGGCCCTCTCCAGTTCGGAGACAAATTCCCTGACTTTAACCGCCTGAGGCCCTTCTTCCCCCCTCAGGGTCACCGGCATACCGACCACCACAGTTCCAACATCCCAACGGTTGAAAAGGAGGGGGATTTCCTCCAGAGCTTTCTCCAAAGTTACGAAGCCTTTCGGAAAAGCCAGCCTCCTCTCCGGATCGCTCAGGGCTATTCCGATGCGCTTGCCTCCCACGTCAAGGGCAGCTATTCTCTTCATCAGCCCTTCACCTTTATCTCTATCCTGAAGGGAAGCCAGGGCAACCT
The DNA here is from genome assembly GCA_034431695.1 of Anaerolineae bacterium. GTDB lineage: Bacteria > Chloroflexota > Anaerolineae > SpSt-600 > SpSt-600 > SpSt-600. Next base: position 13,607 of record DAOUCW010000274.1, read on the forward strand.
GCCGAACCAGCCCGGCGAGACCTCAACCGAAGGTTCCTGACGGAGGGGCAATGCCTTGAGTTTCTCAATAGCTCTGGAGACAGGCAACCCCCTGATTTCGTCCCGAACCCGCCCTCTGTCTATCTCGGCCACGGCGGAAGCTCTGACCTTCAAGCTCACCCTATACTTGCCATCGCCCTCTTCCTGGGCCTCCAGGGATTCAAACTCAAGCTCTTCCCGCACAAGTTCGTATCCTGCCGGAACCTGAGGAGAGAGGGCATCAACCGCCAGCGTCCTGAGGTCGTTTCTGCTCACGGCCAAGGCGATTGCCACCGCTTTCAGCTCAAGGTTCAGTTGATCGGCCGCCTCATCCACGAAATGGTCGTAGCTTTCCTGAATGGGCACTACCGCGATCGTCTGGGGTATGAGGAAGAGGTCGGCCTCGAGCTGGCTCAGGAAAGCCTGATAGGCTTCCTGATGGAGGTTCTGGAGGACTAAAGCCTTCAGGCGCTCCTTATCTTCCCTTGTGACCACGTTCACGGGCTTGAGGGTTCCCCCTGAAGTCGGCGAGGGGTTATACACCTGGACTTTGAAGGCCAGGGCTCCTTCCACCCGGTTTATGAGGTAAGGCCCCACATTCCCCTGAGGGCCGGGATCAACGGCCATTATCCTGGCCTCTGCCTGGCTCTGGTAGAAGGCCGGGAGGGTCACGGTGGTGACGGTGGTGAACTTCACGTTCTCACTAGTGGAGGTGGAAACCACCGTGCCCGGCGGTATCGTGATTTCCTGAGCCGTCTTGTTTATGAAAACGACCGTCCCGGAAGCCCTCTGGTCGGGCACATATTTCTGCGTGGATGTGGGTATTGAGCCTTTGCCCGAAAGTTCCGTGCGCAGTTTCCGGGCCGGGACAGCAGCTTCGCTGCGGTTCAGCCGGTTTATGCCTGGATCGGCTCTGATCTGGAAAGTGGTTTCAACGCGCTGGGCAACCGGGGCAAGCTCCACCCTGGCCGATGGTGCAAGCAGGATCATGCCCACGATGAGGACGAGGAGGAAGGGCATGGTTATGAGGACGAGGGCCAGAACCGACGGGGTTTCCTGCACAGCTCTGGCTCTGGGAGCCGAAACTTCAGCGCGGGTGACCGTGAAAGCCCCTTTTTCGGAGGGCAGAGCCTTTAAGCCAGCCTCCCTCGCCAGGGAACGAATGAGGGGATCCTTGGTGATCAGGACGAGGTCAAGAGCGAGGTCCCGGGCCTTGCGGCTGAGGAGCTTGAGGTTGACAGGGTTAGAGAGGGCTTTCTGGCCTGCCGGCACAATCACCAACACCCGCTGCGCCTTGACCCAATCCAGCCGGTCCCTTATTGAGATTATGTCCTCCTCACGCTCCAGTTCAATCCTTTCAAAGGGAAGTTCACCCTGACTCACGGCTCACATCCCCCGCCCTCTCGAGCGGTGCACAATCCTCGTAGGGCCAGGCACCTGCGGATATCCCGAAGGCTCAATCCTTGAGGGCCTTCGCCACCAGATCCGGGACCATGCGGAGGGCCTCGTCAATGCGGGATTTATCGCGGCCTCCGGCCTGGGCCATCGTGGCTTTGCCTCCTCCGCCCCCTCCCACCACTTTCGCAACCTCTTTGACCAGGCTTCCGGCGTGAAGCCCTCTGCTCACAAGGTCCTCAGTTATGGCTGCGATGAAGAAAGGCTTCCCGTTCATTATGGTGGCCAGGGTCACAACCGCACTCCCGAGAGCATCGCGGAGCCAGTCGCTCATTTCCCTCAGGATGTCTTCGTTCTCTATCTCATCGGCCCTGGCGGCTATCACGTTCACATCCTTCACCTTTATGGCCTTATCCAGGAGGCTTTCGTAGATTTTGCGGGCCAGCGCCCTCTGGAGCTTCTGGATTTCCCTGTCCTTATTCTGAAGCTCACCCATCAAGGCCAGGACGCGCCGGTCCACCTCCTCGGGGAGGCAGGAGAGGAAAGCAGCGGTGGATTCCAGGACCCTGAGGCGCTCCATGACCAGTTCCTGGGCGTATCGGCCTGTGACCGCTTCTATCCTCCGGACCCCCGTCCCAACTCCCTGCTCGGAGAGGATGTGGAAGAAGCCGATTTCGCCCGTGCTGGAGACGTGGGTTCCCCCGCACAGCTCCTTGCTTATGACCTCGTCGGGATAACCTATCACCAGCATCCTGACGTTCTCGCCGTATTTTTCCTCAAAGAGGGCTATGGCACCCTGCGCGATGGCCTCTTTGTAAGTCGTGTGGACGACCTGAACGGGGTAGTTGGCCAGGATTACCTCGTTGACCATCCTCTCAAGGTCGCTCAACTGGGACTGGGTGAGCATTCCGGTGTGGGTGAAGTCAAAGCGCAGCCGGTCAGGCGCCACCAGGGAGCCCGTCTGGTAGACGTGGCGGCCCAGGAGCCGGCGGAGCTGGCTGTGGAGGATGTGGGTGGCAGTGTGGTTGCGGGAGATGTCCATCCTCCTCTCAGCGTCCACCGTGGCCCAGACCTCGTCTCCCACCCTTGCCGTCCCCTCAACTATTTTGCCTTTATGGATTATCAGTCCGGATACGGGCCGGAGCATCTCCTCCACTTCCATCTCCCAGACCGTTTCCTCGCCGTCGGTAGAGAGAGTGCAGGTTATCCAGCCGGTGTCGCTGACCTGGCCGCCGCTTTCCACGTAGAAGGGGGTCCTGGGAAGGACGATCTCCACTTCCTCGCCTTTGTGGGCCACACTCACCCTCTGCCCGCCCTTTATTATGGCCACAACCCTGGTCCTTACCTCCACCTCGGTCTCGTAAAGGTGTTCAACGCCATCCTCGGGAATGGCTCCTTCGCGTTTGAGCTGCTCGTATAAGTTGCTGTAGAATTCGGCCTTCTTGACTTCTTCCTCCTCCAGCTCGAAGGCGCGGGCGGCGCGGGCCCTGGCCCTCTGAGCTTCCATGGCCTGGTTGAACCCTTCCTCGTCTACTTCAAACCCCCTCTCCCGGGCTACCACCCTGGTGAGGTCAAGGGGGAATCCGTAAGTGTCGTAGAGGCGGAAAGCCTCCTCGCCGGGGATAACCTTCTGCCCCCTGGAGGCGAGCTCGGCCATCAGTTCATCCAGTAGGTTGAGGCCTACATCCAGAGTCTGCTGGAACCTCTCTTCTTCCTGGGTTATGAGGTTCTTGATGAAATCCCGGCGGAGGACGAGTTCGGTATAGTGGTGGCCCATGATCTCAATGACTTTATCGGCGATATGGGCCAGGAAAGGCTCCCGGAAGCCCAGTTTGCGGCCGTGGCGAGCTGCTCTCCTCAGGATCATCCTCAATATGTAGCCTCGCCCCTCGTTGGAGGGGGTCACCCCATCGCCGATGAGGAAAGTGATAGCACGCCCGTGGTCGGCTATGACCCTGTAGGAGACGATGTTTTCCAGCACCTGCTCATCGGAATGGCCCAGGAGGTCCCTGGTCCTGAGGATTATGGGCCAGAAGAGGTCGGTTTCGTAGTTGGATTCAACCCCCTGCATGACGGCGGTTATCCTCTCAAGGCCCATACCTGTGTCTATGCTGGGACGCGGGAGGGGGGTCATGGAGCCGTCGGGGTGGAGTTCATACTGCATGAAGACCAGGTTCCACAACTCCCACCACCGTTCGCACTCCACCGCCGGGGAGCAATCAGGTCTGTGGCATGTGCAGTATTTTTCCCCCCGATCGTAGATGATTTCAGAGCAGGGGCCGCATGGGCCTGTATCTCCCATGGCCCAGAAGTTGTCCTTCTTGCCCATCCTGACGATCCTCTCCGGGGGCATTCCGGCCACCTTCTGCCAGAGCTCCCATGCCTCGTCGTCCTCTTCGTAGATAGTAGCCCAGAGCCGTTCTTTGGGAAGGCCGAGCCTCTGGGTGAGGAATTCCCATGCGTAGGCTATAGCCTCCTTCTTGAAGTAATCCCCGAAGGAGAAATTGCCCAGCATCTCAAAGAAGGTGTGGTGGCGCGGGGAAGGTCCGACGTTTTCCAGGTCATTGTGCTTGCCGCTGACCCTCATGCACTTCTGGGCCGATGTTGCCCGGGTGTAGGGGCGCTTTTCTATCCCCAGGAACACATCCTTGAACTGGACCATGCCGGCATTGGTGAAGAGAAGCGTTGGGTCGCCCTCGGGGACGAGGGAAGAGCTTGGGACAACAGTGTGGCCGTTCTCGGCGAAATAATCAAGGAACTTCTTCCTTATATCCGCACTGAGCATCCTGCCCTCCCTTCCATTTTTAAACCATTTTAGCCCAAAAAAATCGCAGTGTCAATGCACCCCGCCGGGGGCCAAATATCAGGCTTGACGGGGAACTCTCCGGCAGGTATAATTTAAAATGGACGGAGAGGTGCGAGAGTGGCCGAATCGGCGCGACTGGAAATCGCGTGGGCGTCTAAAACGGCGCCTCGTGGGTTCGAATCCCACCCTCTCCGCCTGAAACAGCTCGGCTGGTGCCTTCCAGGGTGCCAGCCGCTGTTTTTTGTGCTCCTGTTGCTCTCAGCCTGCGCCCACCACCCCCAGTGGAAGCCCATCCACCATGGCCTCAAACCCCAGGTTTTCGTCCTCGCCGTGGCCGAGAACGCCTCAGGACTGTGGGCTGCTGTCTACTCCGACCCCGGCCTGTATTTCTCCCCCGATGGAGGGGAAACCTGGCAGCCGGTAAAGGATGGGGTTCCCCCCGGGCCTGCTTTTTCCCTCAGACCAGACCCCTCGGACCCCCGAGCCATTTATGTGGGAACATCCAGAGGGGTGATAAGGTGCGAGGGAAAGCCCCCAGCGTGCAGGAATGCAGGGGAAGGATTGCCCTCCGTCAGGATTTACGCGCTGGCTTTCTCCGCCGATGGCACCCTCTGCGCTTCCCCCGATGAAGCCCCAATCCACTGCCTGAAAGGCAGCAACTGGAAGCCCCTTTCACCCCTGAAAGCTACAGCCCTTGCGCTGCTCGCCCACCCCCGGGACCCGTTGACCCTCTACGCCGGCACCGCCGGGCAGGGAGTATGGAAGACGGCGGACGGTGGACTCCACTGGCGTAATGTTTCGGGAAGCTCGGGAATGCGCCACGTTTACGCCCTGGCCCTGAACCCCTCCGAGCCGGAGGAAGTATTCGCCGGCGCCAAGGAAGGCCTCTTCATCTCCAGAGACGGGGGCGAAACCTGGGAGAAACTCCCATCGCCCCTCTCCGTCCCTGCAGCCCTTATGTTCTCCTCCGATGGATTTCTCTATGCCGGAGAGCAGAGCCCGGACCCATCCCGCGGCCACTCCGGAGTTTACAGGAGCCCGGATGGAGGAGCCTCGTGGGAGAAACTCCCCGGATTCCCTCCCTCCGCTTCCATTTTCTCCCTCGCCGAAGGGTCCTCCGCCCTTTACGCCGGTGGGATCCAGGGACTCTTCAGGAGTTCATGGAAATCCCCAGCCTGGGAAGAAGTCGCCACCGGCCCCAGTGGTCCCCTCATCCTCGGCACAGCCCTATCGCCCGGCGGCGAAACCCTCTACGCCCTCACGGGCAAAGGCCTCTACGCCTCTTCCGACGAAGGCGAGACCTGGGAACCCCTTCTGGAGGGGTGGGGAGTCCAGAGCATCGCCTTTCACCCCCGCGACCCCCGGATTTTCTACGTCGGGGTTATAGGTCAGGGAATATGGCTTGGAGGAAAATGGGAGCCGATAAGCCCTTCCCTGGCCGGCCTGAGCGTCCCACAACTCATAATAGACCCCGAAGACCCCCGCTTCTTCTACGCCCGCATCTCCTACGACCGGCTCTACCGCAGTTCCGATGGGGGTAAAACCTTCGCCAGCATATGGGAAGGAATGAAACTGAGCGATGAAGTCCTGTGCGTGGCCTATGACCACCACAAACCCGGCACCCTCCTGGCCGGCGCCACCGAAAACCTCTACATAACCCGCAACAGGGGCGATTCCTGGGATATAATCCCCGGCCCCTTCCAGGGCCAGAGCATCCTGACGGTAGCCATACACCCTAAAAGACCCGGCCACATCTACGTCGGAGCCACCAGGGGCCTGTATGAAAGCACCGATTACGGCCTCACCTGGCAGCTCATCGGCTTTGAGGACACCACCGTTTCGGCCATGGCTTTTGACCCCCATGACCCCGAAAAGATCTACCTCGGGACGAGGTATTCGGGCCTGTTCAGGAGCCCGGATGGTGGCAAATCGTGGGAACCCATCGGGGAAGGGCTGCCGCGTGAGATAAGGCAGATCCTGATAAGCCCGAAGGGCAGATTATTCGTCCGCACCCCGGAGGGGATCTACAGGCTTGAATTGAAATGAGAAAGCTTCTCCTGATCCTGCTCGCAACCCTAACCCTGGCTCTGCAGGGTCCACCCGAAGGCCGGAAACTCCGCCTGGGTGTCCACGTCCTTGACGCGCGCGACCAGACCCTCCGCATGGTCCGGGAACTGGGGGCTAACTGGGTCATCTACCCCGTCCTCTGGCGCGACATTGAGCACTACCCGGGCCGATACAACTGGGCCGGACTGGACCTCGCCCTCCAGGCGATGGAATACTACAGGCTTAACCCCATCTTCAGAGTGGATCATCCGCCCGACTGGGCTTCCACCTCCCCTCATCCCAACTCACCGCCGAAAGATGTATCAATTTATGCCGATTTTCTGCGGAAGCTCTCCTCCCGATACAGGGGGCGGGTGAAGGCCTACATAATCTGGAACGAGCCGAACCTGGCCCAGGAATGGGGTGGCCTTCCGCCCGACCCCGAAAAGTATTCCCTGCTCCTCAGAGCCGCGGCGCAGGCGGTGAAAGGATCGGACCCTGGCGCCCTGGTGGTGAGCGCAGGGCTTGCTCCAACAAATGAAGTGAGCGAAAGGGCCATGGATGACCGCCTGTTCCTGAGACGCCTCTATGAAGCCGGTGCCCACAGTTACTTTGATGTCCTGGGGGCACACCCCTACGGCTTCGCCCACCCTCCCGATGACCCGCGCGGTTCCCACGAGGGTCTCAATATGGCCAGGCTCGAGGACCTGCGCGAGATCATGGTCCTCTACGGGGATTCGGAGAAGGAAGTGTGGATAACCGAATTCGGCTGGACCACCGAAGGCTGCGGCGCCTGGGCCTGGGCCGAAGTGAGCCCTGAGGAGCAGGCCCGCTACCTGGTGGAAGCCGTGAAGATGGTCGCCTCCCGCTGGCCCTGGGTTAGCCTGATGGCTGTCTGGCTCCTGAGTTCGGAGGAAGTCAATCCCGCCTACCGGGGCTTCAACCTCCTCAACCCTGATGGCTCCCCCAAACCGGCGTGGGAGTCCCTGAAAGCTTTGATCCGCTCCTCGGCATATATCCGGCGCGACCCCCTGCCGGAGCCTCCTTCCCCCCAGCGCATCGTGATCCTCGCCCCCGATCAGCCCATACACCTGGGCGACAGCCAATACCCATACCCCTGGGAACCTCTCCACCTCATGCGCAATCCGAGCCCCTCCTGGGAATGGGCTTTCTACGTCCGCAAGCCCGAGGGGAAATGCTGGCTCCTGACCCTGGAACTCATGCAGAGCAACGAGCGGGGTAACACCCTCTACCTCAACGGAGAAGAAGTTGCCACCCTCCCCGCGGAAACATGGGAAGGGCTGTGGGTTAACTTCCCCATTGAAATCCCTCCCGGCATCCTCAGGGAAGGCCGCAACGAAATAGCGATAAAGATAACCAAACGCATTCCCCCCTGGCAGCACGACGACCTCATCTGGGACGACCTCCAGTTCCGCAACGTAATCCTCAGGGAAAAGCCCTGCCCCTGATTGCATCAGGATAGCCTTTGTGGTATAAAATAGCCCGGAGGAAATTGGAGGAGCTTAAATGAATTTGTGGAAAATTGGGCTGGAGAAAACGAGAAAAAGTTTCCTGGGAAGGCTCAAAGACCTATTCCTGGGCCAGAGGATAACCCCCGAGACATGGGAGGAGCTGGAAGCGATCTTGATTCAGGCCGACCTGGGGGTCAGGGTTACGGCTGAAATACTGGAGAAACTGCGCCGGGAGGTCCAGCGGCCCGAAGAACTCATGCCTGCCCTGAAGAGGGAGCTCCTCGCCATCCTCGGGGGAAAGCCTTCCTTTAACCTTGACCACAACAGGCCTCTGAACATCTTCCTGGTGGTCGGGGTTAACGGGTCTGGCAAGACCACCAGCATAGCCAAGCTGGCCCATTACTGCCGGAAGAAGGGGCACAGAGTGATCCTCGCTGCGGCCGATACTTTCAGAGCCGCCGCCATTGACCAGCTCAAAATCTGGGGCGAAAAGGTGGGAGCCGATGTCATAGCCCATCAGCCCGGAGCCGATCCGGGGGCTGTCGTTTACGATGCAATCCAGGCTTCCCGCTCCCGCGGAGCGGACGTCCTCATCGTGGACACGGCGGGAAGGATCCACACGAAATACAACCTGATGCAGGAACTCAGGAAGATCCGTGGCGTTGCTGCCAGACTCGTGCCCGATTCTCCCCACGAAACCCTGCTTGTCCTCGACGCCACCTTTGGCCAGAACGCCCTCTCCCAGGCCGTCCACTTCAAAGAAGCTGTGGATATAACCGGCATAATCCTGGCCAAACTTGATGGAACCGCCAAGGGAGGCGCGGTGTTTCCAATCGTGAAAGAACTGGGGGTCCCGGTCAAATTCGTCGGGACCGGAGAAAAGCTGGAGGATTGGGCTGAGTTTGATCCGGAAGCCTTTGTAAATGCCCTGCTCGAACAGGAGGGATGAGAAATGGAAGAGCTGCTCCGTCGCCTGAGGGAAATGTTAGCCCGAATCCAGGAAATTGAGGTGCGTCTTTGACATCCCGGGGATGGAAAAGGAAATTGAAGAGCTGGAGAAGAAAACCTCTTCCCCCGAGATATGGTCGGACCCGGTAGAGGCCGGCAAGCTGATGCGGAGGCTGGCCTCTCTGCGGGAGGAGGTGGAGAGCTGGAAGGAGCTGGAGAAGAGAGCGCAGGATGCCCTGGAGCTGGCTCAGCTTGGATTGGATGAGGAAGAGCTGAAGGCCGAGGTGGAAAGCATTGCTGCATCCCTGGAGGAGAAAGAAAGGAAGCTCCTTTTCTCCGGAGAGCACGATGCCAGGAACGCTATCCTCTCCATCCACGCCGGAGCCGGAGGAGTTGACGCTCAGGATTGGGCCGAAATGCTGCTCAGGATGTATCTCCGGTGGGCCGAGAGCAAGGGGTTCAATACCGAGATCCTTGACAAGTCCTACGGTGAAGAGGCCGGGATAAAGAGCGCCACCGTAGCCGTGGAAGGCCCCTACGCCTACGGCTACCTCAAAGCCGAGAAAGGCGTCCACAGGCTTGTCAGGCTCTCGCCC
>DAOUCW010000275.1:0-3147 GCA_034431695.1 Anaerolineae bacterium
GCCCGCTACAGGGAAGTCGTTCCCTCCAACACCCTCAAGATCACCGGGATAGAACTGACCTCGGTGGGAGCGATCCACATGCCTCAAGATCAGGCACTCCACCTGCGCTTCTCCATGCCCCAATCCGGAATATACAGAAAACTCGTCCTCCGCGAGGGCGTGGCAGTGGGTGGGATTTCCTTAGGCGACAGGGAATGGGGGAGCAGGATGGAAAAGCTCGTGAAAGAAGCAGCTCCCCTGTCCCCTGAAAGAGCACTGGAATTCCTGAAAGGAGGTTTACCATGATAGGCGAACTCTACCAGAAAGCCGACTGGAAAGCCGAAAAGCACGTTCCGGTCATTGAGGCCCCTTCGGAGGTGAAAGCTGGCGAACTCTTCCAGGTAAAGGTCTCCATCGGCAAGGAAATCTCGCACCCCAACACAACCGAGCATCACATCCGCTGGGTGAGTGTGTATTTCCACCCCGAAGGGGATAAATATGCCTACGATGTCGGGCACTTCGCCTTCAACGCCCACGGGGAATCGGTGCAGGGGCCCAACACCGGCCCGGTCTACACCCACCACGAGGTGGTCTTCTGGATGAAAATCCAGAAATCCGGCACCCTTTACGCCACCTCCTACTGCAACATCCACGGGCTCTGGGAATACGCCCACCCCATCAAAGTGGTTGAGTAAGCCAGAGGGGGGTCCGGGGTTCTCCCCCGGGCCCTCCCCGGGAGGTAACGATGGTTGAAGAGGCTCTTGCCATTCTGGCCATAGCCATCAAAAACGAAAAGATGGGAAAGGACTTTTACTCTGAAGCCTCCCGCCGCAGTCCGGACGAACGGGGGCGCAAAACCTTCGCCTACCTTTCTCAGATGGAAGACGAGCACCTCCGCATAATCCTGGCCGAATACGAGGCACTCCGCAACGGTCAGCCCTGGCTATCAAGGGAAGAAGCCCTGGAAAAAGGCAGAGCCATGGACATCTCCCGGCTGCCCGAACCCGAGACAATCCCTGAAGGAGTCCTCCTGCCCCCCTTCATATTCCCATCCCCCGAGGAAGCACCCGGCATAAAGGGCGATGAAGCCGTCCTGGAGTATGCCCTCAAAATGGAAGAACGCAGTTACAAGCTCTACAAAGAAGCCAGGGACAAGACCCTTTCTCCGGTGGGGCAGGAAATTTACAGCCTGCTCATGGAAGAGGAGAACAAGCACTACAAAGTCCTGCGGGAGGCCCTGGAATACCTCACCGCCAATCAGACCTGGTGGGACGATTGGGAAAAGCCTTTCTTTGAAGGATGAAAAGGAGGTGGGCCATGTTTAAACCAAATGAGAGCCCCGTTGATCGCCTGATAAGGGCTATCCTTGGTGTTATATTGCTCGCCGCAAGCATCCTCTACCTTGGAGCCTTCAAGGGCAACGTGCTGGGCATAATAATCTTCATCATCAGCCTCATACTGCTCTTCACTGCGGCCACGGGCTTCTGCCTGCTCTACAAAATTTTTGGCATTTCAACCCTTAAGAAATGAGGAGAAAGGCGATGGCTGAAGTAGGAGAACTCGCTCCGGACTTTACCCTCAAGGATCAGGACGAAAAAGAAATAAGCCTGGGCGCTTTGAGGGGTAAGAAAGTTATCCTCTCGTTCCACCCCCTGGCCTGGACAAACATTTGCACCATCCAGATGCAGGATCTGGAGAAGCACCGGGAAGAATTTGCCAGACTGAACGCCATAGCCCTGGGTATAAGCGTGGACAGCGTTCCGTGCAAGAAAGCATGGGCGGATGCGATTGGGGTCAGGGAAACGCGCCTGCTGGCCGATTTCTGGCCCCACGGTGGGGTGGCCCAGGCTTACGGGATTTTCAGGGAGAAAAATGGCTTCAGCGAACGGGCCGTCTTCATCGTGGACGAAGGAGGTGTCATAAGGTTCAAGAAGATTTACCCGATAAGGCAGGTCCCGGATATCGGCGAAATCCTGAAAGCACTGGAAGAACTCAGCAAGTGAAATGGGTGAGAAAACCAGGCAGAACCTCTACACAGCCTTCGTGGGGGAGGCAAAGGCTTATTTCCGCCTCCTTGCCTACGCCGAAAAGGCGGAAGAGGAAGGCTATCCCCAGGTCGCTGCTCTGTTCAGAGCAGTAGCTGAAGCCGAACGCGTCCATGCCACCCGCAACCTCAAACTCCTCGGGGAAGTCATCGTCAAAGACACTGAAACGAACCTGAAGGCTTCTTTCGAGAGAGAAGAGAAGGCAAGCGAAGTGTTTTACCCCCAGTTCATAAAAGAAGCGGAGGAAGAAGGGGAACGCCAGGCCGCTGTATCTTTCAGCCACGCCCGGGATGTGGAGGAGGAACACGCCTCCCTCTACAAACGGGCCCTCCAGCACCTTGTGGCGGACACGGTCCCAAGATACTACGTGTGTCAGGTCTGCGGCTACATAGCCGAAGGGGAACCGCCAGACCGGTGTCCCGTGTGCAATGCTCCCAGGGATAAATTCAAGGAAATCCTGTGAAAGGAGGAAGCCATGGACTGGCTCAATTTCCTCAAAGTCATGATGATTGAAGAGATGGCCGCCCGCGATAAATACCAGCTGGCCGTGGAGCTCGCGGACGACCCCCAGATAAAGGCCATCTTTGAAAAACTCCGCGATGAGGAAGCTTTCCACGCCAACTTCCTCGAGGGAGAATACAACCGCCTTCAGAAGCTCCTGAAGCAAGGAGGATAACGATGGCCGATCTTGTGGAGATGCTCAGGGCTGCAGCAAGGGAAGAGCACGCAGCCGTCATCCAGTATCTTGTGCACGCTTACGCCATAGGTGAGGGGGAAGAAGCCTGCGAAATTGAAGGCATAGCCCGGGATGAGATGCGCCATTTCTGGATGCTGTCCCGCTGGATCGTCAAGCTTCAGGGAACTCCCACGATAGAGCGAGGTTTCACGGACCTGGGAGGAGAAAACAAGACCGAGTGGATGGAGCGGGATGCCCAGGCAGAGGATAGAGCCATAACCATGTATCGCTCCTACATCCCCGCAATAGAAGACCCGGCCCTACGCTCCGACCTGGAGAGGATCCTGGCCGATGAAGAACGCCACCACGGGATCTTCCTGGAACTTGCCGAAAAGTTCCGGATGGAAGCGGAAAAAGAACCCGGAGAGGCCGCACCCCCTCCAGTTC
>DAOUCW010000276.1:0-1728 GCA_034431695.1 Anaerolineae bacterium
CGCGTTCATTCACGTAAAATGTTACCGGGTGCTATACTGTCGCCAGGAGGTCAGTATGCACCCGGAGGAAGAGACGTAAGTCTCACAGTGAGCGCTCCGCCCTCTTGGACGAGATGGAAACTCCTGTCCGTCTGATGCGCGGCCCGGTTGCGATGAAACGGAAGCCTCGCCTCTGGCCCCGAGGGCCGGGCTGCCGTCTCCCTCATCGCCCCGGCGCTGGAGGACCCCTCGGCTGAACGCCTTCAGCCCATGCTGACCCCGATGGCTTCCATTCTGGCCCAGCATGGCTAATTGTCAGTTAATCTTAGCCACCATAAGTGTCTCCACCGTTCGGCGGATACTGAAGAGCGTCCCCATCCCGCCTCCGGAGCCAGAAACCGGCCATATTGCGTGAAATCCCGGCCGGGCGGATTCCCTTGGGACAGAGGTATTTCAGCCGGAATCACCCACACTTCAGAGCCGCCCTTACTGCACGCTGGTGTCCACGAAGATCCTACCGCTCATAAAGGTTCTACCGTTTCCAGGTCCGTCCGCCGGGCACAGGGCCCTGCTGGATAAGGCGGGTGATGAAGGCTTTTTCCTCTTCCCAGGCGCTCAAATCCTGTCTGGGGAAGCGAAGGAGGCGAGCGTAGCGGTCAATGGCCTGGCGAATGATTTCCGCCTCGGTTACCTTCAGTTCGCTGGCCAGACTTTTCAGGAGAGCGTCCTGGTGTGAATCAAGATAAATCTGTTTGCGGACTTTAGTCGTCATAATGCCACCTCCAGGGGTTCTCCATGAAATTATACATCATCCTGTTGAGTGCTCCAATCGGCTTGGCTCCTCCTTACTCCGGCGGCCCGGGAAGGGTTGAACTGCCGATTTTTCCGGAGCGATTTTAGCCTTTATAATTCAGTGCCGGAACAATCAGACCGGGGAGGTGGTCATGGGCATAAGGGTAGGGATCCTGACCGTAAGCGACAGGGCTTCAAGGGGGGAATACCAGGACATGAGTGGGCCCGAAATCCGCCGGATCGTGGAGGAGAAGCTGGGGGCAGAGGTGGTGGCGGAGGAGATCGTCCCCGATGAGAAGGAAGTGATTGCGGGGGTGCTCAGGAAATGGGCCGATGAACTGGATCTTGAGTTAATCCTGACCACCGGGGGGACCGGCTTCGCGCCGAGGGATGTGACGCCGGAAGCCACGAGGGAGGTGATTGAGAAGGAGGCCCCAGGCCTGGCCGAAGCGATGAGGGCCGCAAGCCTTCAGAAAACCCCCCACGCTATGCTCAGCCGGGCTGTGGCCGGGATAAGGGGCAGCACGCTGATCGTAAACCTGCCGGGAAGCCCAAGAGCCGTCCGGGAGAACCTTGAGGTCATCCTCCCTGCTCTGCCCCACGGCCTTGACCTCCTGCGGGGCCGGGAGACCCACCATTGAGGAATTTCAGGAAAGTCAGGGCCGAATCCCACATTGAGACGTTGTTGAAGAGGCAGTAGACTTCACCGAATGGCTCGCACTGCTCTTTGAGCCAGAGGAGATCTTCTTCTGTAAAGCGATAGCTGTAACCCGTCCTGCCGTGCAGCCGGAAATAGGCCAGCCCGCCCGTCACCGGCAGGCGCTGGAACGGGTCAACGCAGTGGATCAGCTCCAGTTCCTCGCAGAGTTCCTTCACCTCATCATCTCCCCATTCACCCCTCGGCTCCCAGGCGAAGATCAGCCCTTTCCTGGGGATTTCCCGGAAGAAAGCCCTCAT
>DAOUCW010000277.1:0-7045 GCA_034431695.1 Anaerolineae bacterium
GTCCACAACCGCCGCCACAACCCCGGTGCCGGTGTAGCCTTTGGCCCAGGCTTTGGAGGCGCCATGGATATCCTTAACCTTTACAGTGGTGGGCTGGATTCCGCCTTCAGGGGGCAGGGAAGGCTTCTCCGGCAGGGCCGGTCGCTGAGGAAGAGGCCGCCCAAGGACCTCTCCGATCTTAGCCCGGAACTCGGGGTCGGTGCGGAGTTTATCCCGGAGCTGTTCCGGACTCATACCCTTTGTGAGTTCGCGCAGGGCCTCCTTGATCTTGGCTCCCTTACCCTTTTCCAGCTTCAGGGAAGGCGGCCTGTAGCCAATCCCTCCTCGGAAGTCATCGTCCGGAGCCGGAACCGGAGCGTAGGATTGGAAGGATATCACGGAGAAAACCCCGGGGAGGTTGGCCAGCTTGAGGAGATTGGCTCCGCTGATTTCACCAGTGGCCCACTGGAGCTCCCCAACGGGCTTGCTAACCACAACCCGCTGGAAGTATGGCTCAACTTTCGCCCCGGCCCGCATTAGGACCGTCACGATTATCACTTCAGGGCTGCGGGCCCTGGCGATGGGACGGAGCTCCGGGGCGAGTTTGGTCAGAGCTTTGTCGGAAAGCCCTGCTCCTGCAGCCCTTTCAGGTTCAAGGGGAGGCTTTTGAGGAGGTGAGGAGGCGAAGACTTGAGGGGGCAACGCTGCTAAAAGGGCTACGATGATCAGCAAATTTATCACCCATCGTCTTGACATTCGTCTCCTCCTCTGCTGCTTCCTCGCAGCCAGGCTGGCTTAATTAGATAATAGCACATTCTGCTTAAGAAGACAAATCAAGGCCTTCTCACCCGGTCCTAATGCGGCCCAAATGCAGGTTTCACCAGGGCCAAAAGGGTGTATAATTTTAAGAGCTAAAAGAGGACGGAGGTGGGTGATGGTTTTCCCGGAAGCTATCGTGGAAGAGGCCCTCAAGAAAATAAAGATGCATCTGGAAGAGGGAAACTGGGAGGCAGCCATCAGCGTGCTGGAATCCCTCCGTCCTCCAGACCAGGCCGAGGTTGTCTCAGAGCTGCCACTGGAACAGCAGGAGACCATCCTCCCGAGGATTGATACCGAGGTTTCAGCCGATATCCTTGAGGAGATGGAGGAAGAAGAAGCACTGGCTATCGCTTCCCGCCTGCGGACCGAGGACCTCGCCCGCATACTGGACGAGATGGAGCCCGATGATGCCGCCGACCTCATAGGGGACCTGCCCCCAGAAAAAGCATCCGAAGCCCTCAAAGCCATGAAAGAGACGGAAGAAGTGGTCCAACTCCTCCGCTACCCCGATGATACCGCCGGCGGAAGGATGATACCAGTGCCCATAACCCTCAACTCCGATATGACTGTTGAAGAGGCACTGGAAAAAATCCGCCTCTACGCCCCCGATTCGGACGTCATCTACTACCTCTTTGTGGTGGATAGGGACCTGAAGCTGGTGGGAGTTGTGAGCCTGCGACGGCTCATAACCGCCGGCCTCCACGAGCGCATTGAGGATATAATGGACAGAAATGTGATTTATGTCAATCACCTTGCCGACCAGGAAGAGTGCGCTAAGCTCCTCTACCGCTACGAACTCCTCGCCCTCCCCGTGGTGGATGATGAAGGACATCTCCTGGGAATGGTCACCGCCAACGAGGTGCTGGACGTCGTGACCGAAGAGGCCACCGAGGACATCCACCTCATGGGCGGCGCCGGCCCCATGAGGGAACCTTACCTCACTGCAAAGATCTTCCCCATCATCCGCAGGAGGTTCGTCTGGCTCCTCATGCTCTTCGTAGCTGAGCTCTACACGGGAAGTGTCCTGCGGTTCTTCCACGAGGAACTGGAAAAAGCCGTGGCCCTGACTTACTTCATCCCGCTCCTCATAGGAACGGGCGGGAACGCAGGTTCCCAGTCCGCTTCCACCATCATAAGGGCCCTGGCCCTCGGCGAGGTGAAATTCAGGGATCTGCTCAAAGTCATGCTCAAGGAGATATCCATCGGCCTGCTCCTCGGACTGGGCATAGGGCTGGCGGGCTTCCTGAGAGGGCTCACCTGGGGCTCAGGCCTCGCTCTTTCAATAACCGTGGGGATCGCACAGCTCTGTATAATCATCTGGGCCAACACTGTGGGTTCCTTCTTCCCCCTCGCAGCATCCAGAATCGGCCTGGACCCGGCAGTCCTCTCGGCCCCATTCGTAACCACACTGGTGGATGGGACAGGCTTGCTTATCTACCTGCTCATCGCTAAAATCATAATGGGAATCTGAGGCTATGGAGAAAAAAGAAGCAGCTTTAGCCTCCGTCATCGGAGGCGGTGGATTAACTCTCTTCAAACTCGCTGTTGGGCTTCTTACCGGAAGCCTCGGGATAATCTCGGAGGCTCTCCACTCAGGGCTTGACTTCACCGCCGCGCTGATGGCTTTCTTCGCCGTCCGCCTGGCCGATAAGCCCCCCGATGAAACCCATCACTACGGGCACGGTAAGGCAGAAAGCCTCTCGGCTCTCGCCGAGACTTTCCTCCTCTTCCTGACTTCCGCGTGGGTCGTGCAGGAAGCCATCGCCCGCTTGAGGGGAAAGGAAGCTCACTTCACCGTAACCGGCTACTCTCTCGGCGTTATGGTCCTCTCAATTGCAGTCGCCTCCCTCCTGAGCTTCATCCTGAACCGAGCGGCCGATAAGCACCGGAGCCAGGCCCTCAAGGCCGACGCACTCCATTACACGAGCGATATATTCAGCTCAATGGTGGTGCTTCTGGGATTGATCATGGCCAGGTTCGGCATGGAGTGGGCCGACCCCGTCGCCGCCATGATCGTGGCGGTGCTGGTTGTGGTGGCGGGGATCCGCCTGAGCCGGGAGGCCATAAACACCCTGATGGACCGGACACCGGAAGGCCTTGCGGAGAGGATAACCCGGGAAGCCCTCCTCATCCCCGGAGTCCTCGCTGTGAACAGGGTCCGGGCCAGGAGTGCCGGGAAAAAGGTTTTCGTTGACATTGAGATAGGGGTGAAGAGGAGCACATCTCTGGAGGAAAGCCACGCCATCGCCCAGGAAGTAGAGGAAGCCATACACTCCCTCCTCCCGGAAGGCGATGTGGTGGTCCACACAGAACCCGTAGCCAGCGAAGACGAAAGTCTCTACGAGAAAATCCAGGCCCTTGCTTCCAGAAAGGGGATGAAAGCTCACAGCCTCAATTTTCACGCCCACGGATCCGGCAAAATCTTGGAGATGCACCTTGAAGTCCCAGCCCACTGGTCTCTGGAACAGGCCCATCAGGAAGTAACCGAGCTGGAGGAGAAGATCGCTTCCGAGCTCGAGCCCGGGGTGAATGTAATCACCCACATAGAACCATATATGGAAAACGAAGCCCCGCCTCGCCCGCTGCCGCCTTTAAGCCGCGGAGCGCTGGAGCATAAGTTGATGGAAATAGGAGGGCAAAGGGTCCACGATGTCCAGATCCACAGGCATGGAAATACTTACCACATTTCCCTGCACCTCAACGTTGAGCCCGATAAGTCGGTGGAAGAGGCCCACCGCCTGGCCGAAGAGCTGGAGAAAAAGATACGGAAGCAGTTCCCCGCCGCAGGCCGGATCACGATCCACACCGAACCCGAATCGGGAGGAGAGGAATGAGAGCCCTGGTCACAGGAGGGGCAGGTTTCATCGGCTCCCACCTGGTGGACGCGCTCCTGGCTCAGGGTTACGAAGTGGTAGTTCTGGATGATTTCTCCCAGGGTAAAGAGGAAAACATAGCCCATAACTTGTCAAACCCATCCTTCCGCCTGGTCAGAGGCGACGTGACCGATCCCCCACTGGTGGAAAGGCTGGTGCGCGAGTGCGATGTCATATACCACCTGGCCGCTGTGGTCGGGGTCTACTACGTGCTCCAGGACCCCCTGAGGACGGTGAGGGTCAACGTGCTGGGGACGGAGCTGGTGCTGGAGTTCGCCCACCGCTACCGGAAGAGGGTCTTAGTGGCTTCCTCATCGGAGGTTTACGGGAAGCGCCGGAAGGCCCTCCTCAGGGAAAGCGATGATGGAACCTTCGGCCCGCCGGAGGCAACCCGCTGGTGCTATGCCCTGTCCAAGAGTCTGGATGAGCACATGGCCCTGGCTTACCACCGCCTGGGCCTGGAAGTTTCGGTGGTCCGCTACTTCAATTCCTACGGCCCCCGCCTTGACCCAAGGGGCTACGGGAGCGTCATCGCCCGTTTCATCACCCAGGCCCTGGAGGGAAAGCCCATCACCGTCTACGGCGATGGCTCCCAGACCCGCTCCTTCACCTACGTTAGCGATACGGTGCGGGGGACGATCCTGGCTGCCACTCTGCCACAGGCGACGGGCAAGATCTTCAACATCGGCAATGGCAGGGAAATCTCCATCCTTGAGCTGGCCAGACTCATAAAAGAAAAGATCGGCTCGCCTTCCCCCATCGTCTTCGTCCCATACGATGAAGCTTATGGCCCCGACTTTGAGGAAGCTCGCAGGCGACGCCCCGATACCTCCCGGGCTGAGAAGGTCCTGGGTTTCCGGGCGGAAGTCCCACTGGAGGAAGGACTGGAAAGGACAATCAGGTGGTTCAAGGAAGGAGCGAGATGAAGAGGAGCAGGCTTGGCATTCTGTGTGAGAGAATCCTTGAAGCCGGCTGGCTGGTCGCGGCCATAGTGGTCCCCCTCTTCTTCAACATTTACTCCCAGCGGGTCTTTGAGCCCGACAAGCTCAGCATCCTGCGCTCCATCGCCCTGGCAATGGTTGCCGTGTGGCTGGTGAAGCTGGCCGATGAAGGCCTGCATCTGGATAAGCCCTTAGCTCAATGGGTCAGAGAAACCCCTCTCATAATCCCCACCCTCCTCATGGCAGGGGTTTACCTCCTGGCTACAGCCGCTTCCATTTCCCCGAGGATTAGCTTCTGGGGTTCTTACCAGCGCCTCCAGGGCACCTACACCACCCTCTCCTACATGGTCATCTTCTTCATCACTCTGCTGCACCTGAAGCGCCGGGAGCAACTGGAGCGCCTCATCACCGTCATCGTCATCACCAGCATACCCATCTCCATCTACGGCATAGTCCAGCACATGGGGAAGGATCCGCTGCCCTGGGGCGGGGACGTGACGAGGCGAGTCGCCTCCAACATGGGCAATGCCATCTTCGTGTCGGCTTACCTCATAATGGTGTTCTTCCTAACCCTGGAAAGGGTAATAAAGTCCATGGGCCTCCTCCTCAGGGAAGAGGAGGAAAGAGGGACCCTGGAGGCCATAGCCGGAGGGGTTTACCTCTTCGCCCTCATCGTTCAGCTCATGTGCATATTCTTCAGCCAGAGCCGCGGCCCATGGGTCGGGCTTCTGGGAGGCCTCTACGCCTTCGCTTTAATTTTATTCGTGGCGATGCGCAACCAGGCCGAGCCAGGGCCTCTCAGGAAGGAGGAGCTGGGGAAAGCTGCCCTCTTCTCCCTGCTGAGCATACCGGCCGGCATACTGCCGGCCTACGGGGTTATGGCTTTCCTGAGGAAAGGCTACCGGTGGCTGTGGCTCAGCTGGCTCTTCCACACCGTGCTGGGCATCCTCTTCCTCGTGGTCTTCAACCTCCCCCACACGCCCCTGGACCCCCTCAAGCAGCTCCCTTACATAGGCCGACTGGGGCAGGTCTTTGAGATAGGGGGAGGAACGGGCAAAGTCAGGGTCCTGATCTGGGAGGGAGCCGTCAAGCTCATCATGCCCCATCCGCCCCTCTGGTCGCCGACGGGCGGATACGATCCCCTGAACCCGCTGCGTCCCCTGATAGGCTATGGCCCCGAGACCATGCACGTGGCCTATAACCCCTTCTACCCACCCGAGCTCGCCCACTACGAGGCCCGCACCGCCTCCCCCGATCGCTCCCACAACGAGACCTTTGATGCCCTGGTGAACACAGGCCTCATGGGCTTTTTCGTCTACATAACCCTGTTCGGTGGCATATTCTACTACGGCCTGCGCTGGCTCGGCTTCATCCCGGATCAGCAACGGCGCAACCTCTTCCTCGCTTTCGTGATTGGCGGAGGTTTCCTGGGGTTCATCGCTCCCTACCTCGTGGAGAGAAGCTTCCGCTTCTCGGGCGTCGGCATCCCCACGGGGATGATCCTGGGCCTCACCCTCTACACCATGTATTTTGCCCTTGCCGTCCACGGGGGAGAGCGGAAGCCCCTGGACCAAAGGACCCCGCTCCTCATCGCTCTGCTGGCAACCTTTATCGCCCACTTCATTGAAATCCACTTCGGGATAGCCATAGCCGCCACCCGCACTTATTTCTGGCTCCTGCTGGCGGTCATGATAGCCCTGGGCATGGGATGGTTGGCCCCGGAGAAGCCAGCTCCCCCACCTCAGCCCAGGGGCAAGAAAGCCCGTCCCCAGCCAGCAGCCCGCCCGCCGGAACCTTCCCCGTGGGCCTTCGCCCTGTCCCTCTCCCTTCTCATGGCTTTCATCCTCTGCACCATGCTCTTCGACTACACCACGAACCAGATGGGCAGGACCGATCCCATCTCAATCCTCATATCTTCCCTCGCTTACAGGCTGAGCGGGGGCCAGCCGGTGCCATCCTTAGCCATGTTCTGGCTTTTCTTCTTCACCTGGCTCGTCGCCGGCGTCCTCATCTCATCAAGGACGGCTCTCCTCAGGGAAAAGCCCGACTTCGGAACGATGCTTGTGGCTTTTCTGATTTACTTCAGCGTAACCATAACCCTGCCCCTGGCCTTCGGCCTCTTCCACGCCTCCAACCTGGTCCCCGGTAAGAACGTGGTCAACACCATAAGCTACTACTACGCCACCGTCTTCGCCTTCATCCTGGCGGTTGGCTTATCCTT
The DNA here is from genome assembly GCA_034431695.1 of Anaerolineae bacterium. Taxonomy (GTDB): domain Bacteria; phylum Chloroflexota; class Anaerolineae; order SpSt-600; family SpSt-600; genus SpSt-600. Next base: position 6,834 of record DAOUCW010000277.1, read on the forward strand.
GCTCGGGGAATTGCCCATGCCCTCGCCGTGGTCCTTCCGCCCCCTCGCGGCAGTTCCGACCGCCCTCCTGGGCCTCGTGATCGTGCCCATCCTGATTTATGCCACCAACCTGAGCATCATCAAGGCCGATATCATCTACAAGCAGGGGTTCTCCCTGGACAACATGGGCCGCTGGAACGAAAGCGTCTTCTTCCACTCCCAGGCGGTGAAAC
>DAOUCW010000278.1:0-13765 GCA_034431695.1 Anaerolineae bacterium
CGTTGGTGGGGCCTTCGGGGAGGGCGAAGCAGGTCCATTCCACTCTCTGAGGGGAACCATTCAGGTCCTGGAAGGTGACGGTGACCTCCCGGTAGCCCAGGAAAAGGCCGCCGGTGACCGGGATTCCTCCTCCCCCGTCGGGGAAGTATTGAGTTGTTGGCCATTTGCAGGCAGCCTGATCTTCATCCTGCAGGTAGCACCGTCCCCGACTGTCGTTGCTGTAGTTGTAGAGCTCTTTCCATCCTCCTCCCAGCCCATCGCTCACCTGCCGCCAGGCTATCCTGTAGTTCCACCCCTGCCAGTAACCACCGTCCGGGGTTTCGTAGGTGGCGGTGATGACCCCTCCATAGCCGTTGTCGATGCTGGTCAGGCGGGGGTAGTAAAACTGAGCTTGCTCCCATTCCGAGCAGGGTTGGGCGAAAGTGTTGCACCAACCCTTGTTGGGATACCCCGTGTATCCGAAAGATATGCGGGGCAGGACTTTATCGCTTGCCTTTTCCTGGATAGCCGTCAGGATTCTGAGTTTTTTGTTTGTTTCGTCCTGGGGCACATATGTTCCGTAGGAGAAATGGATTTCCCGAACCGTTTGCCACGTCCCATCCCCCCGCTGCCTTTTAATGATCACACTCCGCACTACTTTGGTCTGCCAGAAGATGGGGACCATGCCGTTAACAATTGGATCTCCCCATCCGTCTGGTAGACTGCATCTGTCATCAGGCCCGGTCCCGTGCTCGCGATAGTCCCATATGAGCTGAACCTGTGTCCCCGGATACTCAATCTGGGTCAGATAACTGGCTCGCTCTGAGCTTATTTCATTCGGATGACAATTGATGCCGCACAAAGCGCACTGGGCACCCCGTGTCTCCTCCTCGTAAGTGAAGGTCACCTCCATGCCAGATGGGTAAATGATTTTCTTCACCCGCCAGCGGACAGTTGCCCCTGAAGTGGACGGCCCAGGTCCTTGGAGCCTCTGCCGGCTATCAGAAGTAGTCCCCAGAAGGTAACGCGTGCCGTCTTTGAGGATTACTTCCCAGTAGCCATTCTCCGGCCCCGGCTCCCACAAGATCCGCCAGAACCGTTCGTCCTCCGTGCGGAAGCGATACTCCGACCCGGGTCCACTATACTGGGCGTTGCTGAGCAAAGCGGTTTCCGGGACCAGTTTCAGGGCTTCCCCGTTGAGCACCAGCAACGGCACCGCGTCCCAGCACAGATAGAAGTGAGCCCCGTCCGGGCACCGGCGCACGTTCCGCCACACAATCTCAGCAACGTCTATGCTCCAGCCCCAGCCGACGCCATCGGATTGGGCCCAGGTCAAAATGCCGTCCATCCGGCGGCTGTTGTAGGAGAGGCGGAAGGCCGGTTGAATCCCCCCTGGCCCCGGCGGGAGGTCAAAGGGATACTCCCACACCAGCGCCCCGGAGAAGCGGTCCGTTCGGGTATCGTTGAAGTTCAGCACCCAGCCGCTTGTCATCACACCCTGTGTCCCGGCTCCAAAGATGGAAAGATGGTCGGTTGTGAAGACAACAACTCCGGCCGCTTCATCTATCAGGGTTGGGGTGATGGTTTGCCATCGCTGCTCTTTCTCATCCCAGTATCCTATCCAGGGGCGGAGCCAGTCGGGGCGGGAGGCCCAGTTCACCAGGCCCTTGAGGTTGAGTTTCAACGTGATGGAGGCAGGGAGAATGCTCAGGGTTTTACCGCCTCCATCAAAGGCGGTCAGGTCGAAGGCGAAAGCCAGGCCTGCCTCGCCCCCGGAAAGCGGTCTGGAATGGGTCACGCTGAGGGAGATTTTGCGGAGGGGAGACTTTTCGGGGATGTTGAGACTCACACGGCCCTGAGCCAGAGTGACGGTTTGCCCGGGCTGGACCGGGATGGTCTCAGGCGGGGGCAAAGGTTGAGAAGGAGGCGGGGCAGGCTTACCCTCCTCAGGGGCGGGTAAAGGGCTTGAAAACGTGAGGGGAGAAGCAAGGGTAGGGGTTGGAAGGGGGCTTTGGAAAAGGTGCCCGGTGGAATGAGGACGGAAAGGAACACGTTCAGGAGCAGTTACCGGGAACGGATGGAGCTGGGGGAGAAGAAGGCTTAATATCGCTAAAAAGTTAAACAGACGCCATGCCATAGACCCACCTTGCAGATTCATTATAGTAGAATTTCAGAAACAAAGCAAACCGTAATTCTTGGGCGAGGAGCTTTCCTCGCCGGAGTGGGAGCCCTGTTTGTCCGGCTGGTTTCCTTCCCCATTGTCCCCAGAAAGTTTCGGGCAGGTGAATCCTTCCGTCCGGGCTTCGGGGATTGGAGCGGAGAGCTTAACCGGGCTGCCAGCGCCCGGACCGAGCAGAACGCTCCCCCGGGGAGATGCCTTCGCCCCTATACCCTGGACCAAGAAGCCGTGGCCGGGAGGTGCCCCCTCGTTTCAAAAGCAATGCGCCGAATTCGCCATCCCGGGTAAGATAGGGATTTGCGGCCTATATTTCCGCATGCTACACTATAGAAAATGGCCTCAGAGGAGGAAAACCTATGAAGATCGATCACGTAGCCATTGCCGTTCAGAGCCTTGAAGAGGCCCTGAAGGTTTACAGGGATGTCCTCGGCCTTGAGCTGAAGGGTGTGGAAGAAGTGCCCGAGCAGGGAGTCCGCATCGCCTTCCTCCCCATAGGGGAGGCTCGCCTTGAGCTTTTAGAGCCTCTGTCCTCCGAAAGCCCTGTCGCCAAATTCCTGGAAAAGAGGGGGGAAGGAATACACCACATTTGCATTGAGGTGGAGGATATAGAGAGGACCCTCCAGGAGCTGGCCGGCAAAGGGGTCAAGCTCATAGATGAACGGCCACGAACAGGTGCCCACGGCCGCAAGATGGCTTTCATCCACCCCAGGAGCCTGCACGGGGTTCTCCTGGAACTTTACCAGAAGGAGGAAGACCATGATTAACGTTGCAATCATCATACTGGCCACCATCGCTGCAGCTTTCACCCTTTTCATTGTTCTGATCCTCCTCTACAACTGGCTCCAGAGCAAGAGGCAGGGCTACCCCCTGGAAGCTCAGATTGAGGCAGCCCTTCTGCCCATCATATTCCAGGGCATATGCGCCGCTTACCGCCTGGGGGAAAGGGCAGTGGATGAAGGATACGAGCGCCTCCGCGGAGCCGATAAGAAGCTCATAGCAGACTCAATCTACGCCATGCTCCCCGATAAAATCGGGAACTTTGACCTTACCCTGGTGAAGAGCGTGGTGACCAGGGAACGGTTCGAGCAACTCGTGCAGAACGTCTTTGATATGTTTGACCGCTTTTACGTGGAGCACAAAGCCCACTTTGATGAGCTATTTGAGGAGTGGAAGAAAACCCACGAGCCCAGGAAGGCGGAATCTCCGGCCTAAGCGATTTCCGGCTTTATGAGGCCGTAATTGCCATCCTTGCGACGATAAAGGACGTTTATCTGGCCATCTTCAGCATTGAGGAAGACGAAGAAATCGTGGCCCAGAAGCTCCATCTGCTCAATAGCCTCCTCTTCGGACATGGGTGATACCGGGAAGGTCTTGACTTTGACAATTCTCGGAGTTTCCTCCGGAGCAGCCTCCACAAATTCCTCTTCCTGAATGCGCCCGCGGCCCTTATCGTAGAGCTTGCCCTTGTAGCGTTCAATCCTCCGGTATAGCTTGTCCACCACTGCATCAATGGCGGCGAAGATGTCCGCCGCACTCTCCTCCGCCCTTATGAAAGCCCTGGAGCTCCGGAGGGTTATCTCAACCCGGTGGCTGTCCTTTACATCCTTGGTATCATGCCTGGATAGCTCCACCTTGGCTTCCATGAGGTTCGGGAGGTAGCGGGGCATCTTCCTGAGCTTTTTCTCCAGATACTCCCTCAATCTGTCCGTAATTTCAATGTTCCTGGCGTTTATCTTTATCTCCATCTCCATAGCTGCCTCCTTTCCAGCCTTTTTCCAGCTCATATATTCCCCAGGCGGAGAGGACGATCAGCAAACCCATGATGGCCCAGGCCTCGGGGATGGAAGCCTGCGTTACGAAAAGGGCCAGGAGCCCAAGCCCCCCGCTCATGATGTAGATGGCCATGACCGCTTCCCGCTTGCTCATCCCCATCGCCACAAGCCTGTGAGAAAGGTGATCCTTTCCGGGATTGGTGAGGGGATTGAGCCTGCGGCGCAGGCGAGAGACCACCACAAGGGTCGTGTCAAAGATGGGCACCCATAGGATAATGACCGGGACCATCCAGGTAACAGCCGGGATGTTCTGGGGGAAACGGAGCTTTATCCCCACCGCCGCCAGCATGAAACCAATGAAGAGGCTTCCGGAATCCCCCATGAAGATGGTGGCGGGGTTGAAGTTGTAGAAGAGGAAACCGAGGCATCCCCCCAGTAGGGCCGCAGCCAGCGCCCCCACAAGATACTGACCATTAACCGCCGCCAGGAAGAGGAAGAAGGCCGATGCCACCACCGCCACGCCACCGGAAAGGCCATCCATGTTGTCCAGCAGGTTCAGGGCATTGGTTACACCCACAACCCAGAGAAGGTGAATCGGGAGGTTGAGGTAATGGTGGGGGAAGATCTGGACCCTTACCCCGGTAACGTAGAGGAGGAGGGCCGCGGCCACCTGAACGGCCAGCTTGGCCACAGGCCTCAGGCCCCAGCGGTCATCCCATATCCCCATGAAGGAAACAATGGTCGCACCCAGAAGGATACTGAAAAGCTGAGGGATGTAGAACCGGTTTCCGGCGACAAGGAGGGCAATGATGAAAGCGGCGTAAATCGCCACGCCCCCTAACTTGGGCATCGGGCGCGCGTGGATTTTCCTGGGAGAAGGGTAATCCATGAAGCCGAGTTTCGGCGCAAGCTTACGGGCGAGAGGAGTTCCCACAAAGGCTATGACCAGGGCGCTTACAAAAATGAGGAAGTAGTTAGCCATCCCCCAGCTCCCTAAGGGCTGCGGAGGATCATCAGGATCTCCCTCCAGGAAGGACGCTTACCGTATATCAGGATCCCCACCCTGAAGAGCCTCTCGCCAACCCATACCGAGGCAATGACGGAAAAGACGATGACCACAAGGCTGCCAATTATATCCACCAGTGGGACCCTGGCGAGGGGCAATCTGAAGATCATCATTGTGGGAGAAGTCAGGGGGAAGAAACTCAATACTCTTGCGATGGGGAGATTCGGATTGGCCATGAGGAAGCCGCTCAGCATATAGGGGGCTGCAGCGAAGAGGGAGAAAATGCCTGCCAGCTGGTTGCTCTCCCTCATCGTCGTCCCCAGGGAACCAACTCCGGCCATGAGGAAAGCGTAGAGGGCGAAACCCAGGATGCAGTATATGACAGTTAGGGCCAGGACATGGAAGGGGAGCGAGAAAGCCGAAACCGCCAGGAGGAAAATGCTCCCGCTCGTAAACCCGAGGACAGAGAGGATCCAGACAGCGATCTGAGTGAGGCCGACGGCGCTCAGGCCCAGCACTTTCCCCAGCAGCAATTCCCTCGGGGAAACCGAAGAAACAATTATTTCCATGACCCTGTTCTCTTTCTCCTCGGCGATCCCCTGAAGCAGGTAACCCGATGAAACGAAAATGGTCATGATAAACATGAAACTGAGGAGGTAGGGGATCACGAAGGAAAAGACGAGGCTCCACGGGCCACCGCCCCTGGTTTCACCCTTTCCACCCAAAATTTCTGCCTGAGCATTTATCGGATCCGCAGCGCGGCGGCTAATTTCGGGGTCCACCTTCCCTCTGAGGAGGTGAGCGATGAAGAAGCCCCTGAACCTGGTGGAATCCTCAATGGCAGCAGCCTCAAAGCCGCTCCCCTTCGTTATGACCCTCACCCTTCCGGTCTCAATGTAATCGGGCGGGATTACCAGCACCGTATCAAGTTCATCCCTTTCAAGGGCTTCTGAGGCTTCCTCCTCCCCCAGCAGCACGAAATTCCCCTCGTATTCTGGAAGAAGGGGGGTGAAGAGGCCAACCTGATCCACAATTCCCACCTTTTTGGATTTGCCCTCGAAGAAGTCCTCCAGGGAGCGGGCCATGTCGCTGAAGAAGCCACTTCCGAAGGCCCCTATGAGCAATCCGATTATCGCCAGAGCCGGGACGATGGCTGTCATTATGATGAAGGCCGGCCTCTTTACATTGGTTACATACTCATGCCTGGCTATGGTCCAGACCCTGGAAAGACGCACCTTCCCTCTCCTCCCTGACTACTTTGACGAAAATCTCCTCCAGGGGCACCGGGGCCACCTCAAAGGCCTCAATTTCAACGCCTGCTTCCACCAGAGCTCTGAGGAGGTCCTGAGGAGAAACGCCATCGGCCAGGGCGAGCAGGAACGCATCATCTTTTCTGCTCGCCGATGCAACCCCAGGTATTGAGGGGGGAAGCCCCGGACTTTTCACCAGAACGCTGTTGGGAGCAAAGCGCCTCTTTATCTCCCGGAGGGGACCGTAGAGCACCGATTCCCCCTTGTTTATGAGGAGTATGCGATCGCACAGGGCTTCCACCAGGTTCATCTGGTGGGAACTCAGGACAATGGTTTTCCCCTGGCTCTGCAGCTCCTTTATCATCCCCTTCACAAGTTCCACATTCACCGGGTCCAGGCCCTGGAAAGGCTCATCCAGGAAGACAAGCTCGGGGTCGTGGATTATGGAGGCTACGAACTGGAGCTTCTGCTGCATGCCTTTGCTCAGCTCCTTGACCCTGTTGCGGGCTTTGTCCGCTAACTCCACCCTCTCCAGCAGGGCGAGAGCCCTATCTCTGGCCACACGCTCGGGGACTCCTTTAAGCTGGGCCAGGTAAACCAGAGTCTCCAGGACCCGCAGCCCCTGATACAGTCCCCTTTCTTCGGGCAAGTAACCGACTTTTTCCTTCACCTCGGAAGGCTTCCTGCCGAAGATCCTGACCTCACCTTCGTCGGGCCTGAAGATATCCATGAGGATGCGGATGGTGGTGGTTTTTCCGGCGCCATTTGGCCCCAGGAGGCCGAATATCTCACCGCTGTCCACCTCAAAAGAAAGGCCTTTTACGGCCACTAACTCGCCATACCTTTTGGTGATGCCGCGGACTTCCACGATCATCTGCGCCTCCGGGTCCTATTATACACGACAACAACCTTAAAGGGAAATCCCACTTTCAGATGCTGCAGGAGCAATGCATCTGTCTTTCGCCCCCTTTCACTTGGAGTTGCGCCGAAAACGGGTTAAAATAGCAAAAAACCTGACCCTGAGAAAGGGGGAAATTTGGGCCGGTATATCTTCTACCGCCTGGTGCGGGCCCTCATAACCCTCGTCCTCTTCCAGACCATCCTCTTCTTCCTGATCCATGCGTTGCCTGGCGACTTCGCGAGCATGGTCTTCGGCTTACCTCCGATATGGAAGAAGGCTCTCAGGGTTTACCTGGGCCTCAACCTGCCCCTGTGGCAGCAGTATCTCCGCTGGATGAAAGGGTTCTTCACCGGGAACCTCGGCAGGAGCTTCCTTTACCCTCGCTTCTCCGTTCTGGAGCTCCTCCTGATGGCCCTACCAAAGACTCTCCTCCTGCTGGTTCCGGGCACGGTTTGCGCCTGGGCTTTGGGCCTCTGGCTCGGCAAGGTTCTCGCCTGGCCCCCTAAACGTTCTCCCCTGATAAATGCCTCCGCCACTACCCTGGCCGTCGTGAGCTACTCCGCTTTCCTCCCCTGGGTAATGTTCATGCTGGTCCAGATCTTTGCCATAAGGCTCAGGTGGTTCCCCGCCCAGAGCGAGACGAGCCTTGAACTCTGGTCCGATGTTACCGTTCCCTCCACCAGTGTAATGATCTGGATGCTGCTGACCTTCATCCTGGGGTTCACCGGCTGGTGGGCGATAGGTCGGGCAGCCCGCCGGCTGAAGAGGCCTGCGAAGCTTGCCTTGAGGGCACTTCTTTTTGCGAGCATTGCACTGGCCTGGGTCTTTTCCGGGTGGGCACGCCTGGCCCTGGACATAGCCTGGCACCTGGCTTTGCCTTTCACCGCCCTTTCCTTCACAACCTTCGGGGAAATTATGCTCCTCATGCGGACAAGCATGAGCCTCCTCCAGGGGGAGGACTTCGTCCTCATGGCCAGGGCCAAAGGCCTCCCCGATAACAGGATAAGGGATGCCCATCTGAGCAGGATAGCCATCTTGCCCCTGCTGAGCCGCTTCATGCTTCAACTCCCCTTCCTCCTGCTCGGGAGCTTCGTTATAGAGAAAATGTTCTTCTGGCCAGGGGTGGGCGTTCTCTTATTCTTCGCCATTGACTACCAGGACGTGCCCCTCCTCATGGGGATACTATCTCTGGCCGGGATCCTGCTCCTTGTATCCCACATTTCCCTGGACATTATCCAGGCATGGATGGATCCGAGGCTCAGGAGCAGATTTTATGGCCGAGTGGCTTAGGACGGTGGCTTTCAGGAACTGGAAGGGGCTGACGGGGACCACAATCCTGGCCCTCTTCACTCTGATGGCCTTGTCCCACCCTATACTGATGGCCCTGGTGTGGAACAGGGAAATCTACCATCCCATGACAGGTTTTGACGTGGACTTCGCTCCCCACCCGACCCTGCCTTCCCTCAGGCATCCTCTTGGGACCGACTCCTTCGGCAGGGATATCCTGAGCCAGCTCCTCTACGGGGCGGGGACTTCCCTTGGAGTTGGACTCGTGGCCGGGCTGATAGCATCGGTTCTGGCTGTCAGCGTGGGGGTTGCCTCAGCCTATTTCGGAGGCAAAGTGGAAACTATTCTCATGGGACTTTGCGATGTGGTCATACTCCTGCCACCGCCCATAGTCCTGCTCATAATTGGCCTTCTGGTGGACATGCGCTGGCCCACACTGGCCCTCCTCTATGGAGTTCTGGCCGGTCTCGGCACCCCCGCCGTCATCGTGAAAACATGGACCCGGAATGTCACGGTCAGGGCTTTCGTGGAGACTGCCAGGGTTTCGGGCGGGAGTGATGCCTACATAATCAAGAGGCACATACTCCCCTACGTTCTTCCGGCAGGCTTCCTCTTCATGACCTTCGTAGCCGCGGGCTCAGTCCTGACGGAGGCTTTCCTCTCCTTCTTCGGCCGGACGAGGATACGGATGAGCTGGGGTTCCATGATCTGGTTCACCCAGTTGACTTTCTACTGGTCGCCGGAAGGGCCTCAGTGGCACGCTCTCTTCCCACCTGCGCTGGCGATCATCCTCTTCTGCAGCGCTTTTTACCTCCTCAGCAAAGCCGTTGAAGAGTTCTATGACCCCTGGGTCAGGAGGTTCACGTGGGAAGCAAAACCTCGCCTGCAGTCTTAATCGTCGCTTTCACCGTCCTGGGAGTCCTTTACGCCTTAATTACTCCTCCCTGGCAGGCCCCGGACGAGCCCGCTCACTACAATTACGTCGCTTTCCTGGTCCGCGAAGGCCGTCTGCCTGTCCTCAAGATGGGAGATTACCCCCACTTTTACCTTGAGGATATAAAGAGCCGTCGCTTTCCTCCCGAAATGTCCATTGAGCCGATCCGCTACGAGTTCCACCAGCCTCCCCTCTATTACATCCTGGCTTCACCCATCTACGCCCTGACAGGGGGGAGCCTGGTTGCGCTCAGGCTCTTCACCATCGTTATCGGGGCAGCGGTCGTTGCGGTGGCCTTCTTCGCCATCAGGGAGCTCCTTCCGGAGAGGACAGAGCTGGCCTGGGGGACGGCTGCCTTCATCGCCTTCGTCCCCATGCACCTGGCCATGAGTGCCTCGGTCAACAACGATGCCCTGGCCGAGCTTTTCATCGGCCTCTTCTTCCTTGAAATGGTGCGGCTGATGAAGAGGGACTTCCCCGAAAACGCTCTGTGGAGGCCTTCAATCTTCGTGGCTCTTGGCTTACTGACTAAAACCACCGCTTACATCACTTTGCCGCTATACCTCGTGTTCTTCGCCTTCCATGCCTGGGGGCGTCTGTCTGTGGGCAAATTCCTGCGCCGGCTGGCCCTGGGCCTCTGGCCCCTGCTCTTCACCCTGCCCTGGTTCGCCCGCAACATGGCCGTTTACGGTCCGACGGACCCCTTCGGCCTTGCCCGGCACGATTCAATAGTGGTCGGGCAGCCTCGCACCGCTGAATGGCTTGGAGCGATGGGAGCCTGGAGCCTGCTCAGAGCTTTTCTGCTCACTTCTTTCCGCAGTTTCTGGGGGCAATTCGGCTGGATGGCAGTTCCAATGGATGAGCGGGTCTATGCCCTGCTCTTCCTCGCCTCCCTTCTGGCCCTCTGGGGGATCGTGTGGTGGTTTCCGCGGGGATGGCGTGAGCTGAAGGTTGTCCAGCGCTCTGGCCTTGCCCTTCTGGCCCTCAGCCTGGCATTTACAGCATTATCCTTCATCTGGTATAACCTGAAGTTCGTCCAGCACCAGGGCCGATACCTTTTCCCTGCCCTCATACCCCTTGGCTTCGGTTTTTCCCTGGGGCTGAGGGAAGGCCTGAAGAGGAAGCCGGTAGCGGGGCTTGGGGTTATCCTGGCCCTGCTGGCCCTTGCCCTGGCCCTCAAAGGCCTCCTCACGGGCGACTGGAACCGGTTCACCCTGGCCGTAGTCTCCCTTGGGGCTGGAGGCTGCGGTGCGAAAGCCCTGCTCCCCGAGCGATGGGATGGAGCATTCTACGGCTCATTCTTTGCCGGATTGGCCATCCTCAGTGCCCTCTGCCCCTTACTCTACATAAAGCCATTCCTGTGAGAACATAGCCCTCACCGGAGAGGGCGGTAGAACGGCCCCACAGCTCAGGCTCAGCGAAAGGTGAGGCCACAGAGCAGGCCCCGCTAACGGCAGGCTTTCACTTCCGAGCCCGCCTCTGTTATAATGGGCCTGAATAACCTTGCAGGAGGGATTATGTCGGCGAAGTGCACGAGGAGGGATTTCCTGAAGTATCTGGCGGGCTGGACGGCAGCCATCATCCTTGAAGGATGCATGGGCAGAGCAACACCTTTTACCCCATCCCCCACTCCGACCTTCACCCCACCTCCAACGCCTTCACCAACAATGCCTCCCATATCCACTCCAACTTCCACCCCTACCCCTACTCCCACCCCTTCCGTTGCGAGGGGCGAGGTCGCCATAGCCAGGGGGAAGGACTGGAAGGCCATCACCAGGGCTGCCGTGGAAGCCATCGGAGGAATGGGAGCTATCGTCCGGCCCGGAGCTACGGTCATGATAAAGCCCAATATCTGCACCGCGGGGCGGCCCCCCGAGTATGCCGCCACTTCTCACCCGGAGGTCGTGGCAACTATCGCCGAGATGTGCTGGGAAGCGGGGGCTAAAAGGGTTATCCTCTTCGACCTCCCCTTTTCCGGGACGCAGGAAGCTGCATACAGGGACAGCGGGATCGCCGACGCAGTGAAGGGGCTGGATGTGGAACTGCTCTTCGCCTCCCCGAGGCACTACGAGAAAGTCCCCATCCCCAATGGCAGGGACCTGAAGGAGTGGCTCTTCCTCCGCCAGGCCCTTGAAGCCGATGTCTTCATAAACATCCCCATCGCCAAGCACCATGGGACGGCTGGCCTCACCCTCGGCATGAAGAACATAATGGGCGTGATCCAGGATCGGCCCTTCATCCACTGGAACCTCCACCAGCGCATCGCCGACCTCAACACGGTTGTGCGCTCTCATCTCGTGGTGGTGGATGCCACCCGCATCTTAGTGGACCACGGCCCTCAGGGCGGAAGGCTTGAGGACGTCCGCATAGTGGACACTGTCATTGCTTCCAGAGATGTGGTGGCTGCCGATGCCCTGGCCGCCACCCTTTTCGGGAGAAGCTGGCACGAAATCGGCTACATAAAGCTCGGGGCTGAGATGGGCCTCGGTCTGCCCGAAGGCCGCTCCATCGTGGAGGTTGCGCTCTGATGAACTGGAGGAGGCTCCGCATTGCTTCCCAGGCCTTTTTCTTCGCCCTCTTCCTCGCTCTCGGCGTGAAGGCCTCACAGGGTTTTACCGGAGCACCCTGGAACCTGTTCGCCCGCTTTGACCCGCTGACCGCCGTGCTGGTTTCCCTGGGCTCGAGGAAGTTGCTCCTCGCTTTCTTCTGGGGGGCTGCTTTAACCGTGGTCCTGACCCTGCTGCTGGGCAGGGTATTCTGCGGTTGGGTGTGCCCCCTCGGGGCCTTTCTCGAATGGACTTCCAGACCCATCCCCTCGGGCCGCAGGGGGAAAAGCTATTACCTATTCCACGCCGGTTTCTTCCTCCTGGTCTTCATGCTCCTGCTGGCTGCGGTGGGAAGGCTTTGGCCCTCTTTCCTCGACCCCATCACCATCGCCCAGAGGGCTCTCATCACCTCCCTGCACCCGGCAATCGGCTTCCTCATCAGGGCTTCAGGCGATGCCCTCTATTCCTTTGGCCCTCTCCAGAGCTTCGTTGACCATGCCGATAGATTATGGCGGTGGCTTGGTCTCCTGCCTCAGAGTGGGTTGCGCCTCTACCGCTTCTCCCTCATCTTCCTCGGCTTAATCCTCATCCTGGCCTTTCTGAACAGGCTATTGCCCCGCTTCTGGTGCCGGGCCATTTGCCCCCTGGGGTATTTACTGACCCTGCTGGGGCGCTTATCGCCTCTGGAGGTAAGGGTCGACGAGGAAGCCTGCAACCGGTGCGGAATTTGCGCCAGCCTCTGCCCGATCCTCCCCGCCCAGGCCGAGAGAGTTGACAATCGGGCCGATTGCTGGCGCTGCGCCGATTGCATCGCCCTCTGCCCCCAGAAGGCCATCTCTTTCGCCTGGACGAAGCCTCGCCTCCAGCCCCAAACTTTCAGCCCATCCCGCAGAGCCTTCCTCGGTGGTGTGTTGGGGGCGGCGGCTGCTCTCGCCTTCCCCCGAGCCGATGCCTTCATCCGCCGAAGTTCCCAGGCCATGATCAGGCCTCCGGGGGCGAGAGTCCTGTTAGCCCGCACGGGCCTTGATGAATCCGAATTCCTGAGCCGTTGCATCCGCTGCGGCCTGTGCTGGAAGGTCTGTCCCACCAACGGCCTGCAACCCGCCGGGCTTGAAGCAGGCTTTGAGGGCTTCTGGACCCCGATCCTGATCCCCAGGATTGGCTACTGCGATTACGGGTGCACGGCCTGTGGCGAGGTATGCCCCACCGGAGCTATTGAGAAGCTGAGGCTTGAGGAGAAGAGAAAGAGGAAGATCGGCATCGCCTACATAGACCAGAAGCGCTGCATCCCCTACAGCCTGCACCTTCCATGCACCGTCTGCGAAGAAATGTGCCCCGTTCCGGATAAGGCTATAATCCTGGAAGAAGAGGAGAGGGAAGGCACAATCCTGCGCCTCCCGAGGGTCATCCCTGAAAGGTGCATAGGATGCGGGATCTGCGAGAACAAGTGCCCCGTCCCCGGCGAGGCGGCTATAAAGGTCTACACACCCTTTGCGGTTTAGGAGGGAAATTGGGAGCAAGAACCATCGGCAGGTTGCTCATCTTAATTGCCGGATGCATCCTGACCCTTACGTTCGCCTGGCTTGCCCTTCGCCCAATGCCTCCGGCCCCGGCGCATTACCCTCCACCGCCCACCCCTTCACCCGGAAGCCGTCAGGGTTTCCGGGTCCTGATGGTTCTGGTGGACGGAGCCGGGAAGGAATTGCTCCAGGCAGCCGGGCTTGACGAGCTGGTCCCCCCGGTCCTCACCATTGACCTTGAAGGCCACAGCGATCCGGCAGTTGCACTGAATTCAATCGCCCTGGGGCTTTCACCGGAAAAAATCTCGGCCCTTTCCGGCGGGGAAGAACTGCCGGAGCCTTTCTGGCGGACGGCAATGCGACGTGGGCTCAGGGCCGCCGTCCTCTTCTG
>DAOUCW010000279.1:0-24630 GCA_034431695.1 Anaerolineae bacterium
CACGCCTTGACAGGGTGGAGAATGAGCTCAGGGCCATCAGAGAAGAGCTTGCCTCTTTCAAAGAATCGGTGGACAGGCGCTTTGAGGCGGTAGACAGACGCTTTGAAGCAGTCAACGCCCGGATTGACGCCGTCCACGACCGGATTGATGCCCTGAGAAAGGATATGGATGACCGCTTTGACTCCTTCCAGAAGGATGTTAGTGGCCGGATTGATGTTATCCGCTCGGATCTTGATTCCTTCCAGAGGAGCATTGAAGCAAGGCTTGATGCCATGAACGAAAGGATGCTGACCCAGGCCCGCTGGCTCGTGGCTTCCATCGCCATCCTGGGCACAGTCATAAGCATACTCCTGGCCATAGGCCAGTTCCTCAGGTGAAAACACACAGGAGGGGGACCATGAGGGACTTCACAGCCAGGCGCATCAGGGAAATACCACCTTCGGGGATAAGGCGCTTCTTTGATATAGCTGCCACTATGAAAGATGTCATTTCCCTGGGGATAGGGGAGCCGGATTTCGTAACGCCGGAGCCGATAATTGAGGCCGGGATAGCATCCCTGCGCCGGGGTGAAACGCACTACACCTCCAACTCCGGCATCCTTGAGCTGAGAGAAGCCCTCTCCCAGCACCTCCACAGGCTCTACGGGGTGAAATACGACCCAGAAACCGAAATCCTGATAACGGTGGGAGTCTCAGAGGCCCTCCACATTTCCCTGCTGGCCACAGTGGAACCAGGGGAAGAGGTGATCGTGGTGGAGCCGTGCTTCGTGGCCTACAAGCCGGCGGTAATCTTCGCCGGGGGTGTCCCGGTGGTGGTGGAAGCCAGGCTGGAGGACAACTTTGAGGTCTCGGCGAGCCAGATTGAGGAGAAGGTCACGCCCCGAACCAAAGCCATCCTCCTCGGTTACCCCAATAACCCGACGGGGGCAGTGATGAGCCGGGATAAGCTAATGGAGATCGCCTCCCTGGCGGAGAAATACGACCTCCTGGTCATTTCCGATGAGATTTACGACCGCCTGGTTTACGGGGTTGAGCACACCTGTTTCGCCTCCCTGCCCGGGATGAGGGAGAGGACCATCCTTCTGGGAGGATTTTCCAAATCCTACGCCATGACGGGGTGGCGCATAGGCTATGCCTGCGCCCCGGCCGAAATAATGACCCAGATACGGAAGATCCATCAGTATGCCATAATGTGCGCACCCACCACCGCCCAGGTGGCAGCCCTCGAAGCCCTCCGGAACGGCGAGGAATATGTCAGGCAGATGGTGGCGGAATACGACCGGCGCCGCCGCCTCATCGTGAAAGGGCTGAACGACATCGGGCTCGAGTGCTTTGAGCCAAAAGGGGCCTTCTACGCTTTCCCATCCATAAAGTCAACGGGGTTGAGCTCGGAGGAGTTCTCCGAAAGGCTCCTTTACGAGGAGAGGGTGGCAGTGGTGCCGGGGAACGCCTTCGGTGCGTGCGGTGAGGGGTTCGTCCGCTGCTCCTACGCTACCGCTTACGAGAAGATAGAGGAAGCCCTGGGAAGGATTGAGCGGTTCGTCAGGAAAGTGAAGGGCAAATGAGAGTTTACTTCGCATTCCTGGGATGCAAGGTCAACAGGAGCGAGCAGGAAGCATGGGAGAGGGAAACCGTGGCCCTGGGCCATGAGGTTGCTTCTTCCCCGGAAGAAGCCGATCTCATCGTCATCAACACCTGCACCGTTACGGGAACGGCCGCCCACAAGTCCCGCCAGCTCATACGGAGGATGCACCGCCTGAACCCTGTTGCCAGGATAATCGTCACAGGATGCTACGCCGAGATAGCCCGGGAAGAGGCAGCCTCACTGGAAGGGGTCAGCCTTGTGGTCAGGAACTCCGAAAAGGAATTCCTGCCCCAGATCCTTTTCGGGACGAGAGCGCCCGGTGCTCCTCCTCTGCCTCCGTCCCCCGGCGCCACCAGGGCTTTCGTCAAAGTGCAGGATGGCTGCAACAATTACTGCACTTACTGCATCATCCGGGTGGCCAGGGGGAAAGAGAGGAGTCGCCCCATACCGGAGATCGTTGAAGAGGTGAAGAAGCTGGCCGAAGTCGGCTACAAAGAGGTGGTCCTGACCGGAATCCACCTGGGGGGTTACGGCAGGGACTTTGGGACCGACCTGGCCAGCCTCGTCAAAGCGGTGCTGGAAGAAACGCCCATCCCCAGATTGAGGCTCTCTTCCATAGAGCCGTGGGACATACCCCCCGGCTTCTTCTCCCTCTGGCAGGACCGCAGGCTTTGCCGACACCTTCACCTTCCACTCCAGAGCGGGTGCGATGAGACCCTCAGGCGGATGGGTCGGCGCTACACAACGGCCCAGTATGCCCGCCTCGTGGAGGAGGCCCGCTCCCTGATCCCGGACCTGGCCGTAACTACGGATGTGATGGTGGGCTTTCCGGGAGAGACCTGGAAAGAATTCCGCCAGAGCCTTGAATTCATAGAGAAGATGCAGTTCGCCCGCATCCACGTCTTCCCCTATTCTCCCCGTCCGGGAACGCCTGCCGCCACCATGAAAGGGCAAATTCCGGGGAAGATCAAGAGGGAAAGGGAGAAACTCGTGGCCGAGGTGGGGATGAAGAGCGAAAGGGCCTTCCAGGCCCGCTTTCTGGGCCGGACCATGGAAGTCCTCTGGGAGACCCCGGAGAGGCGGGGCGAACTCTTCCTCTGCTCCGGCCTCACCGATAACTACATCCGGGTCTTTGCCCTAACCCCGAACCCTCTTTCCAGCGTCATAACCCCTGCCCGATTGGTGGCCCTGAGGGAAGAAGAGGAGAAGAGCGGAGATTCCGAAGGGCTGGAAAGGGGCGTCTGGGGAATCCTCGAAGGAGCGATCATCCCGCAGGGGTTGCCATGCGTGTCCTGATGGTCTCCAAAGCCTGCGTCCTCAGGGCTTACCGCAGGAAGCTGGAGGAACTGGCTAAACTTGGTGCTGAGATGTTCCTGGTGGTTCCCCGCTACTGGCGGGATGAGAGGGGAACCCTCCCCCTTGAAGAAGGGGCCGAAGGCTACAGAATGTTAGTGGACGACCTCATCTTCAACGGAAATTACCACCTCCACTTCTACCCCCGCCTTCCCCTTTACATCCGCGAAATCCGACCCGAGCTCGTGCACATTGACGAGGAGCCATACAACCTGGCCACCTTCCAGGCTATGGTCCTGACCATGAGGATCGGGGCCAGGGCTCTCTTCTTCACCTGGCAGAACCTCTACCGCCGTTATCCTCCGCCCTTTTCCTGGTTTGAACGATACAACTACCGCCGTTCCTCCTGGGCCATCGCCGGGAACATGGAGGCCATGGAAGTGCTCAGGCGTAAAGGATACCGGAAGCCCGTGAGCGTGATACCCCAGTTCGGGGTGGATGAGGAGACCTTCACCCCTGGCCCGGTCCGGGGAAAAGGCCGGCCTTTCACCGTCGGGTATGTGGGGAGGCTTG
This sequence comes from Anaerolineae bacterium, assembly GCA_034431695.1. Taxonomy (GTDB): domain Bacteria; phylum Chloroflexota; class Anaerolineae; order SpSt-600; family SpSt-600; genus SpSt-600. The sequence goes on from DAOUCW010000279.1 coordinate 3,451, forward strand.
TGGAAGAGAAAGGGGTGCACCTCCTGCTCAGGGCCATGGCCGGGATAAGAGGCGATTGGGAACTCCTCATCCTGGGCACCGGGCCGAAACGCCGGGAACTGGAAGAGCTCGCCTCCGAGCTTGGAATTGCCAGCCGCACGTCCTTCTTCTCCTTCATGCCTTCCTCTCAGCTTCCCGATTTCTACCGCAGGCTCGACCTGCTGGTATTGCCCTCCATCACGAAGCCGAACTGGAAAGAACAGTTCGGGCGTGTCCTCATAGAGGCCATGGCGTGCGGCGTGCCCGTTGTGGGCTCCACCTGCGGAGAAATCCCCAACGTCATAGGGGATGCCGGGCTCATCTTCCCCGAGGGTGACCCAGAAGCCCTGCGGGAATCCATCCTCAAGCTCATGGCCGATGAAGGGCTGCGCCTCCACCTGGCCCGGAAGGGACGGGAGAGAGTCCTGGAAAAATTCACCCAGAAAGCGATAGCCTCTCAGACCTTTGAGGTTTACCAGAGGATAATCAGGGAGGGATGAAAGATGCCTCTTGCGCCTTCCTCCAAGTTAGGGATCGACGGAAACAACCCCCTTGAGCCGACAGGATGCCCTGCTCCCCAGATGGCAGAGCCGGGGATAATAGCCGGGACGGGGACAAGCATAGTCCGCTTGAACTTCGTCCTCGGCCCATGGGATTCCCCAACTGACCGCTCCCTCTACTGCGGGAAGACGTGGCTTGAAACCTACAATGCCATAGTGGACGGCCTTATCCCCAGAAATGTGGCTGTTTATGGGCTGATAGGGCTGGAGGCGGTGAAGCCAGGCCCGGGCGACGCCTTCCGCCGCAAGACCCCCGGCCCCGGAGCCGAGGAGTGGATCAGGAAATACGTGGAGAATTTCCGCACCATCGTTGAGAACTTCCACGATCGGGTCTGGGCTTTTGAACTTATAAACGAGCCCAACAGCTGGGCGGGCGGCACCGCGAGCCTGTTCCACCCATACTGGATGGCCCGCATCCAGAAGGAAGTATATCTGGCGGTAAAACCGACCTTCAATGTGCGCATAATCTCTGGCCCCATCCTTGCCCACGACCTCCCAACCGGAGCCGATACCGGCGCTTCTTACCTTCGCCAGATTTATTACTATGGGATAAGAGAGCTGGGTTGGGGAGAAGTGAAGGCCTCCCTTGGCTCCTATCCTCTTGACGGGGTCGGTTATCACCCCTACATAGGTCAGACCAGGGATAAGGGGACCGATTACATCCGCGACACCCTCCGGACCTACATCAATGCCATCTGGGAGAGCATAACCCTTTACGAAGGCAAATCCACCTCAACCCGCATTTACATCTCGGAAATCGGGTGGGGGTCGGACCAGGGGGATGATTTTCAGGCGGCGGCCATGTCCACTGCTTTCTACGCACTCCTGAAGGACGAGAGGGTAGCAGCGATCATCTGGTTCTGCCTCAGGGATTTCCCCGGCACCACCAGCGGCTTATACACCCAGGCGGGCCTGGGAGCCTTCGCCCGCAAGCCCATATACTACCGGTTCCAGGAGTGGGCTAATATCTCCCGCACCCCCGAGCTTCTGGACGTCCCCCCGCAGGTGGGGAGAGATGCCTCCGGCCGCATCTACTGGCCCATAATAGAATGCTACCTGAGGCACGGGGGAGAAGCGAGATTAGGCCTGCCCTTTGACAACGGAGGTGGAGTCCCCGTCCACCGCTGGGGAAACGGCTGGGTTCAGGACTTCAAGACGCCTGATGGCTCCTTCAAATCCATCATAATGCTCAGGGATGGCACCTCAAAGGCCTACATCCTCTGGGGGCCGATAAGGGATTACTATATTTACGAACGGGGTGGGGCAGAAGGCCCCCTCGGTTACCCCGTTGAAGACCCCACAACCGATGAATGGGGCTTGCCGAAGGTGAGGTTTGAGAGGGGTGTCATAGCCTTCAGACCTGTAGCTTTTCTGGTTTAGTTAGCAGGAGCTGCCCGTAGGCCAATGAGGTGTAGATGGCCAGGACCAGAGCCAGGATCAGGCCGTGGAGTCCGTCCCTGTAGCCTTCAAGCTTGAAGTAGCGCCTCCAGAATTCCCTCACCGGCATTGAAAGGGGGCTCCAGGGCTTGGCCTTCATCCCCCGCCTGTGAAGGGTTCTCACTTCAAGGGGCAGGTAAGCCCTCTGGCGAGCCAGGAACTCCCGCCATGTCCTGTAATTGTAATGGATGAGGGGGTTGCGGAGGCAGCCGGTTTCCCCCTCAACGATCACGATCTCGTGCACTTCCCAGGCGGAATCGTAGCGGGCCCTCTCGGGACGGAGGAGGCGGAGCTGGAAATCGGGATACCAGCCCCCGTGCCTTATCCAGCGGCCGCAGATGTAATTCTTCCGCGGTATCCACCAGCCACAGACCCCCTCCCTCTCCACCGCTTCCCGAATCTCAAGAGCCAGCTCTTCCGGCACCCTCTCATCAGCATCCACGAAGAGAACCCAATCGGTCCGGACCAGGCTCAGGGCGAAGTTGCGCTGCTCGGCATAGTTCCGGAAGGGATGGAAATAGACATCTGCTCCCATGCTCCGGGCAATCTCCACGGTCCGATCGGTGCTTCCGGAATCCAGGACCAGGATCCTGTCGGCCCAGGCGAGGGTTCTGAGGCATTCGGCAATGTTCTCTTCCTCGTTCAGGGTGAGGACCAGGGCGGTGATCTCCTTCATGCGCCCACAATCTCCCTTATCTTCCCGTAAGTTTCCAGCCGCCGGCTCAGCTCTTCCCGGGAGATAATCCCCATCTTCGCCAGGCGGGAATCCTCTGCGGCTTTGAACCTCAGGCCCACCTTAACCAGCATGCTGAAAGCTCTGAGGAAGAGAGGTCCCTTGTGCTTGGAGAAGAGCCGGTAGCGGCTCCTCCAGAGTTCCACCTGGGCCTTTTCCGGGAAGCGGGATGTGCTCCGGGCGATGTGGTGGATTACTCTGGCCTGGGGGACACACCAGATGGACCAGCCGGCTTTTCTGAAACGGAGGCACCAGTCAATCTCCTCGCAGTAGATGAAAAAGCCTTCATCCATAAGGCCCACTTCTTCCACCGCTTTGCGCCGGACCATCATGGCAGCTCCCAGGGGGTGGTCTATGGCGAAAGGTCTGCCTCTTCGGTAGAGGAAACCAGGGTAGCGGCCGTTAAGGGGAGAGGAGTAAAGGCGGGGATGGACCGGGAAAAAGTCAAAGAAGGTCTGGATGAGGCCCGGGAACCTGAAGGCCGATGGCTGCAGGGTGCCGTCGGGGTTGAGGAGCTCAGGGCTTGCAACGGCCGCCCCGGGGTTCCCCTCCATGAAATCCAGCAGGACCCCGATCGCCCCCGAGAGGACCTCAGTGTCGGGGTTGAGGAGGAAGAAGTATTCCGGGGGAGAGGGGGAAGCCATGAGCTTCTTCATCACGAAGTTATTGGCGAAGGCGAACCCCACATTCTTCTCACTGGCGTGAAGCTTAACCTGAGGGAATTTCTCCACCACCATCTCCTGGCTTCCGTCGGACGAAGCATTGTCAAAGACCCAGACCTCACCCCTCACACCGGAAGCCGAGAGGTCTGCCAGCGCAGTTTGGAGGCAGCGCTCCAGGTATTGGCGGACATTGTAGCTTACGATCACGATGGCAAGCATAATCTCCCGGGGGATTATATCCCTGGAGGTTCAGGGTGTCAAAAGAGCCGGGGCTGCGCAGGGTGAGCGAGAGGGAATTGTTTTAAACTTTTTTCTTCCAGAACCTGTCGTAAAGGGACGAGCTTATGCTGGAGGCCAGTGCGTCCATGCGCTCCTTCACAAGTTTTCTTATGTCAACTTTTGGTTCGGCGAAGATGGTCTCCCAGATTGAAGCAAGTGTGTTCACAAGGGCATCCTCAACCATCCCCCACATATAAGCCCCTTTGAAGGCTTTACCCCGGAGGAGGCTGTCCCTGACCGCCTGCCAGTTCACATCTGTGGCGAAGGGTTCGCCGTAGAGCACTTCCACCCTGGTCGGCAGCATCCAGAAAATCCTGAAGCAGGTTTCCTGCACCTTCATGCTGGTCAGAAAGCGTATGAGTTCCAGCGCCAGAGAGTGATAACGGCTGTGCTGCCATACGACAAGGTTCGCCCCTCCCACGAAGGGAACACCGGGGATGGGTGCAACCCCGAGGTTTTCCACCACTTCGGGAACCGCATCCCCTTGATTTACCGAGAGGAGCACCTACTGGCCGCTTATGGTAACGGCTACTTTGCCCATGCGGAAAACCTGGCTCACCGCATCGTCGTTCAGGAAGCGGGCCTGCGGAGGTATGAATCGGTGAAGGCTGTAGTAGCATGCGAGTCCTTCTATGGACTCAGGCGTGTTGAAGAGAACATCCCGCCCATCCTGGCTCATGAAATCTCCACCCGCCCCCCATACGAATGAGGCCGCAGTGTGCAGGAGAGGATATTCAGCGACTGTGGAGATGGAGAAAGGCACTTCAACCCCTGCTTTTCCGAGTTTCTCCAGGGCTTCAAGGAACCCCTCGCAGGAACTGAAGGCCTCCCTTTCATCAATCCCGGCTTCCGCAAAGAGGTCGCGCCTGTAGTAAACCAGCCGGGTATCCGCCAGCCAGGGTATTGACCAGACCCGCTCGTCTCCTGCCAGGAGGCAGGTTCCCCACGAAGCGTCCAGGAATTTCCGATCGCTCTTTATGTGGTCCACTTCCCGTGCGGAAAAAGGCCTGAGGGCCTCCATCGTGACCATTCCCTCAACCCAGCTTGTCCCTACAGCCGAAACGTCAGGCCCCAATTTGTAGAGGGCAACTTTGAGCAGCTCAGACCACCCCTGCTCCCAAGGAATGGCTCTGACATGGACTTTCGCTCCGGTCAAGCGGGTGAATTCCTGAAGGACGTCTTCAAAGAGCCTGACCTGATCCCGCAAGTTATACATAACAGTGAGGGCAATGCTCTCCATTGGTTCATGCCTCCCTCCTCCATCAACCGCTGTTGACCTTTCCAGGAAGAGGGCTTCCACATCGCAGGCAAGCTTTCCAGCGCTCTTCCTTCTGGAAGAGGTTAATCTTTCCGTGTCAGGGAAACGGAAAAGCCCCTGCTTGCCAGCCCGACGCCTCCTTTCCAGATTTCAAAGCCTGCCTCCACCGCATGGAGATACCAGTCCCTCTGGATCCAGCCGCGCCGCATGCAATCCTGAATGAAAGCGAGCAAGTCCAGGTTATTTACTTCGCGGACGGGTTGCTTGCTGTTGTAGGCTATGTAGACCCAATCCCTTTTCTTCCCTTCAAACCAGACCTCCCACTCCAGCCCGCCTATGCCCACAGTCTCAACCAGCGAGCCATCGGGTGCTGCGCCGCGGCGGTCAAGCCAGATCATGATCTCAGCCCCGCCGGGATAGCCAATTGTGGAGTCAGTTAGAGGGCTGAACCAGAGGTCGTAAGCGGCATTCCACTTGCCAGAATCAATGGGGGTGAAGGACCAACTGCTGAGGAGAGAGGCCAGCCTGCGAACCTCAACGGGCATGCCGCTTCCATCTGTGGAAATCTCCCAGTGGCACCCGATGACGATGGCGGGATAGGAGGCAACCTGTTCACCACCATCGTGCTCAGCTCTGATGACGGTGAAATCGCCGTTTCTGACATCAACCAGGAGGGTTTGAGGAGTCAGTGCCCCCCATACATTGTTCATGACCAGATATCTGCGATCGGCCACCATGACCACATCAAACAGGCCTGCAAGCTCAACGAAATCCTGGCCCGGAGCGGGCTCTATAAATCTCCATTCCATTGCATGGCCTCCGTGCTAATTTTAGCCTACTTCCACTTCAACGAATACCTCCTTCACCCCCTGCGGAGGTAGAGGGACCACATTGCCGCTTATGGGCTCACCGTTCACTTTGATGCGCACTTCGTTGCCTCTGCCAATGCGCTTTACGTTTATATGGTAAGTAACCCCGCGGAAAACTCGCCTGGCTCTGAAGCCATCCCAGGATGTCGGGAAGACGGGCGCTATTTCCAGGCCATCGTGGGAAGGCCTTATGCCCAGTATCCACTGAGTGATGGCCACATAGTTCCAGGCTGCCGTCCCTGTAAGCCATGAGTTCTTGGCCTCACCGAAGCGGGGGGAATCACGACCGGCAATCATCTGGGCATAGACGTATGGGTCACAGCGGTGGATGTGGCTGATCTCCTCCCTTGCCGATGGATTTATCCGGAGGTAATAATCGTGAGCCTGGTCGCCGTTGCCAACCCTGGCCTCGGCGATCATTATCCACGGGTTGGTGTGGCAGAAGATGCTGGCGTTCTCCTTGTAACCCGGAGGGTAAGAGGAGATCTCGCCCAGGTGGATGTAGTAGCGGGAGTAAGCGGGCTGCTGGAGGATTATGCCGTGTTCGGTGGCAAGGTATTTGCGCACCGCATCAAGGGCCATGCGGGCCTTCCCATCTTTCAGGCCAATGCCGGCCATTATGCACATGCCCTGGGGTTCTATGAAGATCTTGCCTTCCTCGCACTCCTTTGAGCCCACCTTTCGGCCGAAGGCGTCGTAGGCGCGCAGGAACCACTCGCCATCCCATCCGTGCTCCAGGACCGCTTTCTCCATCCGTTCCGCAGCTTCCAGGTATTGCCGGGCTTCCTCCTCCAGCCCCCGGCGCCTGGCGATTTCAGCCATTTCCCTGGCGGCTAACACGAACTGCCCGGCGATGAAAACCGATTCGGCAGTCTTCCCATCCATGCGCAGGGGAGCTGTCTGGAAGGATTCATCGGGGTTATCGGAGAAAACGTTGAGGTTGAGGCAATCGTTCCAGTCGGCTCGCCCGATGAGGGGCAAGCCATGAGGGCCAAGCCGATTGAGGACGTAGGAGATGCTGCGCCGGAGGTGTTCGTAAAGCGGGGCCTCGGTGCCGGGTTTGTTCTCGAAGACCACGGGCTCGTCCAGAATGCTCCAATCGCCCGTTTCCTTCAGGTAGGCGGCCACACTGATCACAAGCCACAGGGGGTCGTCGTTGAAGCCACCCCCTATTTCTTCGTTGCCCCGTTTGGTAAGGGGTTGATACTGGTGATAGGCGCCTCCGTCTTCAAGCTGGGTGGCCGCCAGGTCAAGGATTCGCTCGCGCACGCGTTCCGGAACCATGTGCACCGAACCCAAAAGATCCTGATTGGAGTCCCGGAACCCTATCCCCCTGCTTATCCCCGATTCAAACATTGAGGCGGAACGAGCGAGGTTGAAGGTCACCATGCACTGGTATGGGTTCCAGATGTTAACCATCCGGTTGGTGTGGACGTCGGGTGTCTCTACCTGCATGATGCTGAGGAGACGGTCCCAGTAGAGGCGCAGTTCTTCAAAGGCTCTGTCAACGTTTCCCCCATCCAGGAATTTTTCTATGATTGGCTTCACCGTCCTCTTGTTGATGCGCAGGGAGCCGGGAGGATCGAATTTCTGATCGGGTGGGTTTTCGTGGTAGCCGAGGATGAAGATTATGCGGTGCGATTCGCCGGGCTGGAGGGTTAACTTTATGTGGTGGGAACCCATGGGGGCCCATCCGCTGGCGATGGAATTGAAGGCCATACCGCGCTCCACAGCGATCGGCCTTTCCCACCCCCGATAGGGGCCGAGGAATACATCCCTCTGGGTGTCAAAGCCTGCCAGCTTTTCGGAGCAGGCGAAGAAGGCGAAGTGGTTGCGCCTCTCCCGGTATTCCGTTTTGTGGTATATCACGCCTTCTTCAACCTCAACCTCGCCGGTGCTGTAATTGCGCTGGAAGTTCGTCATATCGTCGTAGGCGTTCCAGAGGCAGAACTCAATGGCGGAGAAGATGGAGAGGTGCGCCGGTGCGGATCTCCGGTTTGTGACCGTGAAATCCCAGACTTCCAGGGTAACTCCGAGGGGGACGAAGTAGCGGGTGCTGGCCTCAATCCCTTTGTAGCTGGAGCTTATGATGGTGTAACCGAGGCCGTGGCGACAGCGGAAGTTTTCCAGGTCAGTGCGGGTTGGTTGCCACGAGGGTGACCAGAATTCTCCCGTTTCATCGTCTCTCAGGTAGATGTATCTTCCGCCGTAGTCCATGGGGACGTTATTGTAGCGGTATCGGGTCAGACGGCGGAGCCTTGCGTCCCTGTAAAAGGAATAACCTCCTGCGGTCTGGGAGATTATTGCGAAGTATTCCTCGCAGCCCAGGTAATTGATCCAGGGCAGGGGGGTATCGGGGCGGGTGATCACGTATTCGCGGTTTTCATCGTCGAAGTAGCCGTATCGCATTTTCCCTCCCGTGGAAGGCGGCCTCGTTTGGGAGCGCTCCCAAAATTTCACCCCTGAAACGGGGCTTAGAAGGGCCGTTTGCGCCCATTTTTGGGAGCGCTTCCAGAACCATTTTAGCACAAATTTATCCCCCTGTCAAAAAACCCTCCTGCGCTTGAACCCTATCCCTCATTGGGGTATAATCATCCTGAAAAGGAGGGAGCTGTGGAGATCGGGACGGTCATACCCGTAGATATTGAAGAGGAAATGAAGGGGGCCTACCTCGATTACGCGATGAGCGTGATCGTGTCCAGGGCCCTGCCGGATGTCAGGGACGGCCTGAAACCCGTCCAGCGCCGCATTCTCTATACCATGTATGAGATGGGCCTCGGCCCCGATAAGCAATACCGCAAGAGCGCCCGCATTGTGGGGGAAGTCCTGGGCAAGTTCCACCCCCACGGCGACGCCGCCGTCTACGATGCTATGGCCAGAATGGCCCAGGATTTCACCCTCCGCTACCCCCTGGTGGACGGCCAGGGTAACTTCGGGAGCATTGACGGCGACCCACCGGCAGCGATGCGCTACACCGAGGCCCGCCTGACCCCCATTGCCCTTGAAATGCTGGCCGATATAGAGAAGGAGACCGTTGATTTCACCGATAACTTCGACGGCACCCTCAAGGAGCCAACGGTCCTGCCCGCCAGGCTCCCCAACCTCCTCATCAATGGCTCTTCAGGCATCGCCGTGGGGATGGCCACGAGCATCCCGCCCCACAACCTCAGGGAAGTGGCCCAGGCCATCGCCTTCGCCGTGGACAATTACCAGAAGTTCGATGAAATCTCCCTGGACGACCTGATGAAGTTCATAAAAGGCCCCGATTTCCCCACCGGCGGGATCGTCCTGGGCTACGAAGGCCTGAAGACGGCCTACGCCACCGGAAAGGGCATAATAACGGTCAGGGCTCTGACCCGGATCGAAGAGTTGAAGGGCGGACGCTACGCCATAATCGTAACCCAGATCCCCTACCAGATAAACAAATCCTCCCTCTTAGAGCGGATCGCCGAACTCGTCCGGAACGGACGCCTGGAAGAAGTGGCCGACCTCCGGGATGAGTCCGACCGGGAGGGGATGAGCATAGTCATTGAGCTCAAGCGCGGGGTTGAACCCAGGACCGCTCTCCTCAAGCTCTTCAAATATACCCCCCTCCAGGTCACCTTCGGCATCAACATGCTGGCCCTGGTGGATGGAGAGCCCGTCCTCCTTTCCCTCAAGGAGCTCCTGCGCCACTACATTGAGCACCGCAGGAACGTCATCACCAGGCGGACACGATACGACCTGGAAAAGGCCCGCCACAGGGTTCACATCCTCGAAGGGCTTCTCGTGGCGCTGGCCAACCTGGACGAAGTGGTCCAGATAATACGAAGCTCCCGCACGCCGGAGACGGCCCTCAAGAAGCTGATGGAGAGATTCAAACTGACCCAGGTTCAGGCTCAGGCCATACTGGATATGCCCCTGAGGCGCCTCGTGGCCCTGGAGAGGCAGAAACTCCAGGAAGAACACAAGGAACTGACCAGGACGATAAAGAACCTGGAGCAATTGCTCAAATACCCCCGCAAAATCCTGGAACTCATAAAGCAGGAAGCCCTCGAGCTGGCCCAGAAATACGGCGACCCCAGGCGCACTCAGGTCCTGCCAGGGGAAGTTGAAATCCTCACAGAAGAAGACCTGGTGGCCAGGGAAGAAGTGCTGGTCTCCATCACCAACCAGGGCCTCGTCCAGAAGGTCCCCTTCCGGAGTTGCAGGGCCTCCAGGGCCGGAAAGGAAAGCCTGACCCTGGAGATGGCCGAAGGGGATTCCCTCGCTCTATCCCTGAAAGCCGAGAGCACCGATCAGGTCCTGGTTCTGAGCGATAAGGGCAGGCTGTATAGCTTCAAGCCCTATCAGGTTGAGGGGCGGTTCTCCCTGCCCATGAACGGGGGAGAGCACCCCGCGGCAGCTGTTGTCCTCCCCCCTGAACTCTCCGCCAGCTTCCTGGTCATCTTCACCGAACAGGGGAGGGTCAAGAGGCTCGACCTCAAAGAGATAATGCCCATTCGCTCTTCAGGCCTCAGCGTTGTGAAGCTGAGCGAAGGGGACAGGCCCGTAGCTCTGGCCCTGGCCGGAGAGGATGACGAGCTGTTCATGGTCACGGAGAAGGGGATGGCCCTGCGCTTCCCCGCCTCCGAAGTCCGCCCGATGGGCCGGGATGCAGCGGGCGTCCTGGGCATAAAACTCAAGGAAGGGGACAAAGTGGTGGGAGCGGGGACGGTCCAGCCCGATGGCTTCCTCCTCCTAATAACTGATAAGGGTTATGCCAAGCGGATGGCTTTCGGCCTGTTCCCCTCTCAGCACCGTTACGGCCAGGGAGTGGTGGCTTCCGGAGGCAAAGCGGAGAAAGTCGGCTCAATAGTGGCAGCCCTGGCTTCGTGCCCGAAGGACGAGTTCCTGGCCTTCTCGGGTAAGGGCAGGATATGGAGGGTGAAAGTGGAAGACGTGCCCTCCAAGAGCCGTCCGGCCGTGCCGGAAGCCCTGATCGTTCCAGGTGCAGGGGAAAGGATCAAAGGGGCAGGAGCGGCCTATGGAAGACTGGGCCCTTGTTCTGGATAAAAAGCCCGGGCAACTGGTTGAATTCATGCCCGAAGCCAACCCCGATGCCCTGGCGGAAGCCCTCATAGCTTTCGCCAACGCCGATGGCGGCACGATTTACATCGGAGTTGAACCAAGCGGGCGCATCGTGGGAGTGAACTCCGTCCAGGAGGTGGAAGAAGCTTACACCCTTGCCCAGAGGAAATGCAGGCCTCCGGTCAGAGCCGAATGGGAGAGGATTGAAACCCCTCACGGCACCGTCCTCACCCTCATGGTCTACCGGAGCCTGGACCTCCACAGCCTTGAAGACGGCAGAGTTTACCTGAGGGTTGGAGCGGAAAACAAGCTCCTGAGCGGGGAGGAGATAAGGAGGTTAGCCTCCACCAAACCCGTTAGCGCCTACGAGGAAGAGCCGGTCCCTGGTGCAACCCTGGAGGACCTGAGCGAGGAAATCATTGAGGAATACCTGAAGAAGCGGGAGGAAAAAAGCGGGCGCCGCCCTCAGGGGCCTGTTGAGGAGATCCTCAAGGAAATCGGAGCACTGACCCGACAGGGGGAGCCCACGGTGGCCGGAGTCCTCCTTTTCGGGAAGAACCCCCAGTTCTTCCTCCCCCAGAGCGGCCTGGTGTTCGTCCGGTTCGTGGGGAACGAAGCGAGGAGACCCGAAGGGATGGTCGGATACGGGAGGAGGGAGGAAGTTGGGGGTCCCCTCTGCCGGATCATTGAAAGGGCGTGGGAGATCGTCTGGGAGGAGATGAAGAGGGAAGCGGTGGTGAAGGGGCTCGTTCGGGAGGACCGGACGGAATACCCGCCCTTTGCGGTGAGGGAAGCTCTGGTCAATGCCGTGGCTCACCGGGATTACCGCCTCAGGGGCCGCCGCATTGAGGTCAAGATGTATGACGACAGGCTTGAAGTTACAAGTCCGGGCGGGCTCCCGGGCTACATAACCCTGGACAACATCGTGGAAGAGCACTTCTCCCGCAACCCCAGGATAGTCTCCGGGCTCTACTACTGGGGCTTCATAGAAGAACTGGGCCTCGGGATAGACATGATGATTGAGGAGATGGTGAATGCTGGCCATCCTCCGCCGGAATTCAAAGCCACACCCTATTCCTTCACGGTAACCCTATACAACATCCGGGAGCGTCCTCCCATTCCCCGCTGGGAACTGGAGATGAACGAGCGGCAACTGGCCGCCATAAACTACATCCGCCAGCACGGCCGCATAACCAACCGGGAATACAGGCAACTTTGCCCCCACGTCTCAGCCGAAACCCTCCGCCTCGACCTGGCTGACCTGGTGGAGAAGGGGATTCTCATAAAAGTGGGCGATAAGCGGGGCACATACTACATCCTGAAGTGATCGCACCTTCATGGCGAAAATCACCATCCTTTTCGACAACACCTCAGCTCACAGGGAAATAAAGCCAGGCTGGGGCTTTTCGGCGCTGGTGGAGGTGGGCCAGCGCAGGATCCTCTTTGACGCCGGCCCCCATTCCCCAATCCCCGCTCTGAGAACCCTCGGCATACCGCCGGAGAGCATAAGGGAAGCTATTATCTCCCATTTCCACCCGGACCACTACGGTGGCCTTGACGACTTCTTGGCCTCCAATCCCGGGATCGCCCTCTACGTTCCCTCGCCTGTTCCCCCCGACCTGAAGGCCCGGTGGCAGATTCTGGCGAACCTGAAAGAGGTAAAGGGGCCGGTGGATCTGGGCGATGGCCTGCGCCTGACAGGCCCCCTGGGCTCGCGGATGCCCGAGATGGCCCTGCTCGTGGATACCTCCTCGGGCCTCCTCATGGTGGTGGGCTGCGCTCACCCCGGCCTTGAGGAGCTGGCCCGGAAAGCGCAGGAAATCACTGGAAATTATCCCTCCGCGATCCTCGGGGGATTGCACATCATGGGGCTCAGACCCCTCAAAATCCGCCAGATAGCGGCAAAGCTCAGGGAAATGGGCGTTGAGATGGTCATCGGGTGCCACTGCACCGGCAGGGAGGCCCTGCGCATCGTGAGAGAGGAAATCGGTGGCGAGGTCCTGAGCGGAGGGATCGGCAGGGTCTTTGAATTCCACTGAAAGGAGGTGAGATTCTGGATTCGCTGGAGCTGGCGCACCGCATAGTTGACCTTATCATGGACAAAAAAGCTTACGACATAGTGGTCCTGGACCTCAGGAAGTTGTTTCCCCTGGCCGATTACTTCGTGATCTGCACCGGCGATTCCGAAAAGCAGGTTGAAGCCATAGCCAGCGAAGTTCGGGAGAGGCTTGAAGCCGAAGGGATCGAACCCCTGGGGGTGGAGGGGACGCCGGAATCGGGCTGGATCCTGATGGATTACAGAGATGTCATACTGCACATTTTCCTGCCAGCCCAGAGGGATTACTACGAACTGGAAAAGCTCTGGAGGAAAGCCCCGGTAGTTGTCAGGATCCGATGATGGACTTCCACCTCTCCCAGAGGGCCGGGAGGACCTCTCCGGCCTTTCCCCTCAGGACCTCTGTGGCATAGCGGGAGAGGGGGGTCTCCTGGGGGTTGATCTCCACTACCGAGGCCCCCCGCCTCAGGGCGACCAGGGGGATGGAAGCCGCCGGCTGAACCACAGCCGAAGTCCCTATCACTAACATTATGTCGCATTCCTCAGCGGCGGCGAAGGCTTTCTCCAGGACATCTCCGGGCAGAGGCTCTCCGAACCATACCACATCGGGCCTGAGGAGGGCGCCGCACCTGCACCGGGGCGGAATCTCCTTCAGGGGGACTTCCCGGTTCTCGCTTACGGTTCCTTCCCTCACGCAACGGACTCGCCATATGTTCCCGTGGAGTTCCAGAACCTTTTTGCTCCCGGCAGCCTGGTGAAGCCCGTCCACGTTCTGGGTTATGAGGGTGAAATGGGGGAAGAATTCCTCCATTTCGGCCAGGATCCTGTGGGCCGGGTTCGGCTGGCTCCTGGCTATTATCTGCCTGCGCCAGTCATACCACTCCCAGACCAGGGCCGGATTCCTGGCGAAGGCCTCGGGTGTTGCCAGCTCCTCGGGGCGGTATTGCTTCCACAGTCCCCCCTCACCCCTGAAGGTGGGAATGCCGCTTTCGGCCGAAATGCCGGCCCCGGTCAGGACCACTATCTTCGTTTCCCTCGTCAGCAACCGCATCACCTTCAGCCAAGGACCTGGTAAACTGCTACACCGGCCAGGTAGGATATTACCAGATAAAGCCCTATTGAGGCAAGGGTCCAGCGCCAGCTCCCGGTCTCCTGGCGGATCGCAGCCACAGTTGCGGCACAGGGTATGAAGAGCATCTCCATCACCAGGAAAGAAAGGCCCACCTCAGGGGGGACCTCCTTCGCCAGAGCGGAAGCCAGAGCCTCCCCCTCGGACCCATACAGGACGCCGAGGGTGGCAACGGCGTTCTCCTTGGCCACGAAACCCGTGAGGAGAGCCACCACCATCCGCGAGTTCAGGCCGGCGGGGCGGCCGATGGGTTCCAGTATGCTCCCGAGCCTCGCCAGGAAACTCCCCTCCAGAGAACCTGCTGGGAAGTAGGACAGGAGCCAAACTACAACCGAAATGCCCAGGATGACCGTCCCGGCCTTCCTGAGGAAAGACGCGGTCCTCTGCCAGACAGTCAGCCCTATGGTGCGGAAGTTCGGGAGGTGGTAGAGGGGCAACTCCATGATGAATGGTATGCGCTCCCTGAAAACCAGCGTCCCCATCGCCTTCCCCCCGAGGACCAGGACCACCAGGTTCAGGAGTATGAGGCTCCAGGAGACCAGGAAGGCCCGATCCCCGAAGAAGGCGGGGGTTAAGAAAGCCAGCACCGCCATCCTGGCCGCACACGGGACGAAAGGCGCCAGCAGAATGGTCATGATGCGGGCTCTCTCATCTTCAATTATCCGGGAACCCATCACTGCGGGCACATTGCAGCCGAACCCCATGAAGAGGGGGAGAAAGGATTTACCGTGCAGGCCGATCCAGTGCATGAACCTGTCCATAACGTAGGCGATCCTGGCCACATAACCCACATCTTCCAGGAAACCGAAGGCGGCGAAGAAAACGGCGAGGATCGGGAAGAAGGAAAGCACCGATCCTGCACCTCCCAGGACTCCGTCCACGAGCAGGCCTTCAAGCCAGGCAGGAGCTCCCCAGGAACTGAGCCAGGAAGAAACCAGGCGGCTCAGGGAGGCCAGGATGCTTTCTTCCAGCCATTGCTGGATGGGGGAGCCAATGGTGTAGGTCAGCCAGAAAACTGCCCCCAGGGCCAGGGCCATGGTCACAAGCCCCCAGAAGGGATGAGTGGTGACCCGGTCAATGCGCTCGGTAAGGGATACAGGGCCCATGCGTGGCTTCTCAACGGCTGCCCTGACCACCCTCCCGATCCATTCGTAGCGCCCACCGGCTATGTCTAAGATTGCGTCCTCATGCCCCCTCAGGAGGGCGCTCACCTCTCCCCAGCGCTCGCCCAGCTTCTCCCTGACCAGTTCTGTGACCTCGGCATCCCCCTCTAAGAGCTTAACGCTGACCCATTCCAGCGGGTATGGTTCAGGGATTGAGCCGTTCAGGAGTTCCTGGAGCTTCTCCAGCACAGGCCTGTGAGGCTCCTTGATCTCCGGACGCCTGGGGCTGTAAGGGATGGTGCCCTCCGCCAGCCCTATCACTGCCTCCACGAGTTCCCTTATCCCCCGGTTCTTTGAGGCCACCATCGGGACGACGGGGATTCCCAGGACTGCCTGGAGGACCTCTGTGTCTATCCTGTAACCCTCCTGCTCCGCCACATCCATCATGTTGAGGCCAAGGACCACCGGGGATGGGAGCAGGAGGAGCTCGGCCAGGAGGTAAAGGTTCCGCTCGAGGATCGCCGCATCCACCAGCAACACCACGACATCGGGCTTCTCCCTGATGATGTAATCCCTGGCGATCCTCTCCTCCAGGGAGTTAGCAGTGAGGCTGTAGGTGCCGGGCAGGTCCACGATGTGGAGCAAGTAATTTCCGTAACGGCAATAGCCGCTCTTTTTCTCCACCGTTTTGCCGGGCCAGTTCCCCACATGCTGGGAAAGGCCCGTGAGGATGTTGAAAACAGTGGATTTGCCCACATTGGGCTGACCGGCAAGGGCAACCCGCAGGACTTTTTCCTCTGCCCGAGGCTTCACCTCCATTTCAGGGTATTCATGGCACCCCTGCATCGCTCCCCTCCTGGACCAGAATTTTCATCGCTTCACCGCGTCCCAGAGCCAGGAAAGAGCCTTTCACCTTGATGATGAGAGGGCCATGTCCCGGGTTCCTGACCACTTCCAGCTCGGCCCCGGGAACCACCCCCATGGCTGCCATCCTGGCCACAATGCCTTTACCTCCCCTCACTTCCCTGACAAAAACCTTCTTCCCGGCTTCAACCTCGCTCAGGGTTCTTGAGGCGCTCAGGTTGCTCATGGTCGGCCTCCGAAGTTGATAATAATTCGCATTTTCAATTATAACACGAAACGGCGTAAAATTCAATCCCGGCGGGGGCTTAATTCCCTGCTCCCGGGGCCCCCACCCTCTCGTTCCATTGACACGGGGGCTTTCCCGGTGCTATAATGGAATTCGGAGGAAAGGGCTATGGAATTCAAAGATTACTACAAAATCCTCGGTGTTGACAAAAACGCTTCCCTGGAGGAAATCAAAAAGGCCTACAGGCGCCTGGCCAGGCAGTATCACCCGGATATGAACCCGGGCAACAAAGAGGCCGAGGCCAAGTTCAAGGAGATAAACGAGGCCTATGAAGTCCTTTCCGACCCCGAAAAGCGCCGCAAATACGATGCCATGCGGGAAAGCTGGTGGCAGTGGCAGAGGATGGGAGGCTCCCCTGAATCCTTTGACTGGAGCCGGTGGTATGGCCAGGGCTGGCCCGGGGGAACTTTCCGGGTGGAATTCAGAACCCTTGAAGACCTGCTGGGAGATTTCTTCAAGACCTTCTTCGGAGACTTTGACATAGGGGAAAGCTTCCGGACCACCACGCGGACCGCCGCGCGGGAGGAAGCAGCCACCGTAACCATAACCCTGGAGGAGGCCTACACAGGAACCACCAGGATAGTGGAAATTGATGGACGCAGGGTTGAGGTCAAGATACCGCCGGGAATAAAGGACGGAGCCCGCATCCGCCTGGCCGGCCTCGGAGGGTATGTATACGGCCGCGGCTATCAGGATGTCTACCTCAAGGTCAACATACAGCCCCATCCCATCTTCCGCCGCGAAGACGACGACCTCTACTGCGAAATCCCGGTGGACCTCTACACCGCCATCCTCGGTGGCGAAGTGGAGGTCCCAACCCTCTCGGGGAAGGTCCTCCTCAAGATACCCCCCGAGACTCAGGCAGGGCAGGTTTTTCGCCTGAGAGGGCAGGGTATGCCCAATGTCAATAACCCTTCGGTCAAAGGCGACCTTTACGTCAAAGTGAAGGTCCAGCTCCCCAGGAATTTGACCCCGAGGGAGAGGGAACTTTTCCGGGAGCTGGCAAAACTGAGAGCCGGGAGGAAATAGCCATGCTGGAGCCATTGCTCAACTATTCACCCGGAAGAACCCCGGTCGTCAGCCTTTACCTCAATACCGATATGACCAGGCGCCTCAAGGAGGAGGTGCTCCTGGTCCTCAAAGGCTTCCTGAAGGACATTTCCGGTGAAGCGAACCCGGAAGATGTGGAAAAAATTGAGAACTTCTTCACCCTTGAATACGACTGGCAGGCCAGAGGCGTTGCCGTTTTCTCCAACGCCGAAAAGGACTTCTGGCTCACTTACTCTTTCCCCAGGCCCTTTGCAGACGAAATCCACACTCTCCCCGAACCCTACATACGCCCGCTGGTCCACCTCCTCTCCCTCCACGAGCGCTACGGCATAGCCCTGGTGAGCCGGGAACAGGCCCGTTTCTTCAGCTTCAACATGGGAGAACTGGAGGAATCGGGCGGCGTCAGTGGCGCCGTCCTCAAGAAGCACAAGCAGGGGGGATGGGCTCAGGCCCGATACCAGCGCCACATTGACGAGCTCGCCGCCCAGCAGCTCAGGAATGCAGCCGAAGCCTTCAACCGCCTGTGGGAGAAGGAAAAGTTCAGCTATGTAATCCTGGGAGGGGTGGAGGAGAACGTGAAAGCTTTCGCCGATTTCCTCCCCCGCCCCCTCCAGGAAGCGGTGGCCATAACCTTCACCGCCGATATAATGGCCTCCGCAGCGGATCTCAAGGAAGAAATTGCAGCCCTGGTTGAGGACTTTGAACGACGACGGAACGAAGAACTGGTCCGGCAGGCCCTGACGGAAGCAGCCAAGGGCCGAAGGGCCACCTCAGGCCTTGATGATACCCTGAACGCCATCAAGGAAGGAAGGGTCAACATCCTGCTGCTGGAGCCCGACTTCAGGGCTCCGGGCCGAAAGTGCCTCAACTGCGGCTACATGACCTCTCAACCGATTGAGGTCTGCCCGGTGTGCTCCTCCAGCCTTGAGAGCAGGCCTGATATACTGAACGATGCTGTGGCCGAAACCCTCAGGAAAGGGGGGAAAATCGTGACCTTGACCGGAAACCGCGAGTTGACTGAGGCTGGTCACATAGCCTCTATCTTGCGATACTGAAACCGGGAGGTTTGAGCTGAAATGTATCAACTTGACCAGTTTACCGAAAAGGCGCAGGAAGCAGCGATGCGCACCCACGAAATAATCCAGCGCTTCGGCCACGGGATGGCCGATACCGAGCACATGCTCCTGGCCCTCCTGGAGCAAACCGACGGCGCCGTGCCGATGCTCCTGGAGTTAATGGGGGTAGACCCATACGAGATGAGGAACGAACTGGAGAAGATCCTCAGGTCCCTCCCCCAGCCCTCGGCTTTCTACGGCCCGGTCCCCATCACCCACTTCTACATGACCCCTCGCCTCAAGAGAGTGATGGATCAGGCCAAGGAAGAAGCCCGTCGCATGGGAGATCAGTATGTCTCCACCGAACACATCTTCCTGGCCATTGCCAGCGAGTCGGGCTCGCCTGCGGCCAGGCTCCTGGCCCGTTACCGCATCAGTAAGGCTGAGATTTACGAAGCAATAAAAGAACTGCGCAAAGGACAGAAGGTGCTGGATCCGGATATGGAGAGCCGATACAGAATTCTGGAAAAGTTCAGTCAGGACCTCGTCCAGATGGCTATTGAGGGCAAGCTGGACCCGGTCATAGGACGCGAGGCCGAGATAATGAGGGTAATGCAGGTCCTGTGCCGGCGCATAAAGAACAACCCGGTCCTCATAGGCAAAGCAGGCGTCGGCAAGACGGCCATCGTGGAAGGGCTGGCCCAGAAGATAGCGGCGGGGGAAGTCCCCGAGATCCTCCAGGGCACCAGGATCCTCTCCCTGGACCTTGGAGCCATGATCGCCGGGACCAAGCTCAGGGGAGAGTTTGAGGAGCGCCTCAAGGCCGCCATCCAAGAGATAAAGAGCTCCGGGGGCAAGATAATCCTCTTCATAGACGAGATCCACACCATCGTGGGCACGGGCGGAGCAATGGGAGCCATGGATGCAGCCACCATCCTCAAGCCAGCCCTGGCCCGGGGAGAACTCCGCTGCATCGGCACCACGACCCCGGATGATTACCGTCGGTTCATTGAAAAAGACCCTGCCCTGGAGCGACGCTTCGCCCCGGTCTACGTGGAGGAGCCCTCCATTGAAGAAGCCATAGAAATGCTCAGGGGCCTCCGCCCCCGCTACGAAGAACACCACAACGTCGTCATAACCGACCAGGCTCTGGAAGCGGCCGTGAGGCTATCCCACCGCTACGTCACGGACCGCTGCCTGCCCGACAAGGCCGTTGACCTGATAGACGAAGCAGCCGCCAGAGTGCGGATAATTTCCTTCAACCTGCCGCCAGCCCTCAAGGAAATGCAGAAGAAGATAAAGGAGCTCAAATCCCAGGAGGAGGAAGCTTTCTCCTCCGGAAACTTTGAACGCCACGCCCGCCTTAAATCCGAAAGGCTTCGCCTTGAGGGAGAGTTCCAACGCCGGCACGAAGAATGGAAGAAAGAGGCCGGAATAGACGAGGTTGTGGACCACGAGGACATAGCCGAGGTCGTTTCCAGCTGGACCGGCATACCGGTGTCCAATCTGATGGAGAGCGAGGCCCAGAAACTGCTGAGGATGGAGGAATACCTCCACCAGCGCATAGTGGGCCAGGAAGAGGCAATCTCGGCCGTGGCGGACGCCATAAGGAGAGCCCGATCGGGCCTCAAGGACCCGCGCCGTCCCATAGCTACCTTCATCTTCCTGGGTCCATCGGGGGTTGGGAAAACCGAGCTGGCCAAAGCCCTGGCCTGGTTCCTCTTCGACGACGAGGATGCCCTCGTCCGCATTGACATGAGCGAGTATCAGGAGCGCCACACCGTTTCCCGCCTCATCGGTGCTCCGCCGGGCTACGTGGGTTACGAGGAGGGAGGCCAGCTCACGGAGGCCGTCCGCCGCAGGCCCTACAGGGTCATCCTCTTTGACGAAGTGGAGAAAGCCCACCCCGATGTCTGGAACACCCTCCTCCAGGTCCTGGACGAAGGCCGCCTGACCGACGGGCACGGCCGGACGGTGGACTTCCGCAACACGGTCATCATAATGACCTCCAACATCGGCACCAGGCACGCTTACCGCAGCGGGACGCTGGGGTTCCTCCGCTCGGAAGACCTCACCCCGGAGGAGAAAGAGCTCCGGCGGGAGATAGAAGCCCACCTCAAAGCCACCTTCCGGCCCGAGTTCCTGAACCGCATTGACGAGATAATCGTCTTCCACGCCCTCACGAAGGAGCAGGTCAAGCAGATCGTGGACCTTCAGCTGAGGGATATAAACCAGAGGTTGAAGGAGCAGGGCATCGCTCTGGAGCTTACCGAGAGGGCAAGGGAGTGGCTTGCCGATAAGGGCTACGACCCCAACTTTGGCGCCAGGCCGCTCCGCCGGGCCATGCAGAAATACATTGAAAACCCCCTGGCCAAACGCATCCTCAAGGGCGATTTCCGCTTCGGCGACCTGATCGTGGTGGACCTGGACGAGGAGAAAGGGGAGCTCAATTTTGAGCGGAAGGGCGAACTCAGCCTGGCCTCCGCCCCCGCCGAAGCCGCCGAAATCAAAGATGGCGAATGAACCGGGAGAAACCGTCGAAAGGGGCTCCGGGAGCGCTTCCCCCTGCCGGCCGAAGGAGGCCTTATGAAGGATCTGAAATGCCCTCTGTGCGATAAAACGGTGGAAGGGGATCTGCGCCAGCACCTCCTCAGCCTCCACGGCGAGGAGGGCTTCCGGCGCGCAGTCTTCCTTGAAAAGGAACGCGGCACGCCCGATGCCGAAATCGGCCGGCGCTACGGGATTTCGTTCAACACCCTTCAGCAGATCATC